>CAJPPE010000068.1 GCA_905372345.1 uncultured Treponema sp.
AACATGATTCAAAACATACCGATTTTGATCTTGTGTTTTGCCGAAATGTTTTGATATATTTTGATGAACCTGCTCAAAAAGATGTTATTGATAGGTTTTGGCGTGCTATGTCGCCTAAATCTTTTTTATTTATAGGTCATTCCGAATCTCTTTTTGGTATGGAAACTCAATTTAAGTTTTTAAAAACGGATTGGGCTTGTTTTTATCAAAAAGGTTTTTGATTTTAAAGGTTTTATATAATTCTTCTAAAGGAGTTTTTTATGGAAGATATTCGTGTTTTGATAGTAGATGATTCTGCATTGATGAGGAACCTTATAGGAAAGATTGTTGATGCTACGCCCGGTTTAAAAATAGCCGACAAGGCAATGAATGGCCGTTTTGCCCTTCAAAAACTTGACCGTGTAGCCCCTGATGTTATCGTTTTGGACCTGGAAATGCCGGAAATGAACGGTATTGAATTTTTAAGAGAGCTTAAAAAGCAAAATATAAAGATTCCTGTAGTAATTTTGTCCAGTATTGCAAAAGAAGGTGCAAAAATTACTATGGATTGTTTGGAACTTGGAGCTTGCGACTTTATTACAAAGCCTTCCGGTTCAGAATCTGCTAATCTGAACACTGTTTCAGAAACTCTTTCCAAGATGCTGCTTGCCTACGGCCGCCGTCATCAAATTGAAACCGGTACACGAGACGGTGAAACAAAAAAGACAATAACCGATCATCAGCCCGCTCCTCTTCCAAAATTATACCCTACACCGGAAGCCCCAAAAGAAGAAAAGCCTAAACCTCAAAGGGAGCATGGAAATATTCAGATTATTGCTATCGGTATTTCGACCGGAGGACCGAATGCTTTACGCCAAGTTTTTGCATCCATCGATAAGGATTTACCCCAGCCCATAGTTGTTGTACAGCACATGCCCCCCGGATTTACAAAAGAATTTGCTTCCAGCTTGGATAAAATCTGTCCTCTTGAAGTAAAAGAAGCGGAAGACGGCGATCTTATAAAGACCGGCCGTATTCTTATCGCTCCCGGAGGAAAGCATCTGGTTGTAGAAAAACGCTCTCTTGCTGCAGTTGCAAAGGTTATAGATACACCGCCTCAAAGCGGTCATAAGCCCAGTGTTGATGTTCTATTTGAATCCGTTGCAAAAGAATACCAAAACCATGCCCTCGGTATTATAATGACCGGTATGGGAAAAGATGGAGCCCAGAATATTACAAAGCTTTACACAGAAGGCTCCCGCACCATAGGACAAGATGAGGCCTCTTCAGTTGTATACGGTATGCCTCGTGTCGCATGGGAAATGGGCGGAGTTATGGAGCAGATAAGCCTTGATAATATGGCTGCTACTATAAACCGCTACGGCAAAGAATTTGTTTAAAAATTCGAAAAAGCACGCTCCCTTGTTGCTTTTTTTTACTATTTGATGTAACATCACAGAAAGTTGTTTGTGAGAATCTTATTTACAACTTTGGGGAATTAGCTCAGTTGGTAGAGCGATTGGTTCGCAATCAATAGGTCGTGGGTTCGATCCCCATATTCTCCACTATTTTTTTTCGTTAAATATTTTCCGGGAGCATTTTAAATGAACAACTCTTTTAAAAACTTTTTGGCTAAAAAGAATATCGAAATATCGGCTAAGCGTTATTTTATCGATGCTATGAGTGCGATGGCGATGGGCCTTTTTTCTTCTCTTTTGGTAGGAACCATACTGAACAGTATCGGCCTTAAACTTAATATTCCTTTTTTAACCGAAACCGTCTGGCCGATTTGCCGAGATCTGACGGGGGCTGCAATCGGTATAGCCATAGCTCATTCTTTAAAAGCCCACACCTTTGTGCTTTTTTCGGCAACGATAGTAGGTTTTGCAGGAAACAAGCTTGGCGGGCCCGTAGGTGCATTTATCGCAACGATAATCAGTACCGAGTTGGGAAAGGCCGTCTCCCGCGAAACAAAGATTGACCTTATAGTTACTCCTATGGTAACTATTATTTCCGGTACTATAATTGCAGCCTTGGTAGGGCCGGGAATGTCCTCTTTTATGACTTGGCTCGGAAAAATCATTATGGAAGCTACTGCCCTCCAGCCGTTTTGGATGGGAGTTACGGTTTCAGTATTGGTCGGTGTTATTCTGACCCTGCCTATAAGCAGTGCCGCCATCTGTATGATGCTTTCCCTTGCAGGGCTTGCAGGAGGAGCCGCGACCGTCGGCTGTGCCGCTCAAATGATAGGCTTCGCGGTTATGAGCTATCGGGATAACGGGCTTGGCGGAAGTTTTGCCGTAGGCATAGGAACAAGTATGCTCCACATGCCTAATATAATTAAAAACCCTAGGATATGGATACCGCCGACCTTGACGGCTGCTGTTTTAGGCCCCTTGGCTACTATCATTTTTAAAATGGAAAACATACCCCTCGGTTCAGGAATGGGAACCTGCGGCCTTGTAGGTCAAATAGGAACTCTTACGGCAATGGAATCTATAGGGAGGGGAGGTGTGAAC
This sequence comes from uncultured Treponema sp., assembly GCA_905372345.1. Taxonomy (GTDB): domain Bacteria; phylum Spirochaetota; class Spirochaetia; order Treponematales; family Treponemataceae; genus Treponema_B. The sequence continues at coordinate 2,499 of CAJPPE010000068.1, forward strand.
ACATATCTTGCTATTCTTCTTTTACACTTTATCCTGCCGGCTCTTTTAGCATTATTTTTTACCTTTATTTTAAGAAAAATAAATTGGATTAAGGACGGAGATTTAAAGCTGGATCTTTAATACCCTTTATTACAACGCGAGCGTACGTTGTGCAGCAACAGGGTATTAAACCCTCCGCACTAATAAAAAAAAGACGGCGTGATTATTACGCCGTCTTTTTTTGTGCTTATCGGATTTCCGTTTACCGGAAATTCAATAACTTATCCCCAGTATATTTTTAACATCGGGGCTATAACCAATGAAACCATTGACATAAGCTTAATCAATATATTGATGGAGGGGCCGGAAGTATCTTTGAAGGGGTCGCCTACAGTGTCGCCTACAACAGCGGCTTTGTGAGAAGGTGAGCCTTTTCCGCCTGCGATTCCGCCTTCAATCATCTTCTTTGCATTATCCCATGCACCGCCTGCATTGGACATAAAGACTGCCAATACAACGCCCGATACCGTTACTCCTGTTAAAAGACCGATTAACATTGCAGGGCCTCCTGCAAAGCCTACTAATATAGGGGTTACTATTGCGGCAAGACCGGGGATAACCATTTCTTTTAAAGCAGCCTGAGTACTGATATCTACGCACCTCTTATAATCCGGTTTTTCGGTATTTTCCAAGATGCCGGGGTGCTGCTTAAACTGGCGGCGTACCTCTTCGATCATCTTATGTGCAGCTTTTCCTACAGCCGACATTGTTAAGGCCGAGAACAAGAAGGGGAAAACTCCTCCCAAGAGAACGCCTACAAGAACATTGATATTTGTAATATCTACGCTTGCTACACCGGCCTGCTCTTTGAATGAAGTAAAGAGGATTATAGCTGTTAAGGCAGCTGATCCGATAGCAAAGCCCTTACCGATCGCGGCTGTTGTATTTCCTACGGCATCGAGACTGTCAGTAATATTGCGTACATCCTTGGGGAAGTTTGCCATCTCTGCAAGACCTCCTGCATTGTCGGCTATTGGGCCGTAAGCGTCAACTGCAAGCTGAATTCCTAAGGTTACCAACATACCTACAGCAGCTATACCTACGCCGTAAAGGCCTGCAAGCATAAAGCTTGAAAAGATTGAAGCTCCGATTAAAATCATAACGGGGAAGGCACTTCTCATACCTACGGCTAAACCTGAAATAATTGTGGTTGCGGCCCCTGTTTCACAAGAGTCTACTATGTCTTTAACGGGCTTTTTTCCCGTACCTGTGTAGAATTCGGTAATTATACCGATTAAAACGCCTGCAGCAAGACCTATTACTGTAGAAGCAAAAATATGTAAATAGCCTTGATTTCCGTTAAATGTTTCATCGCCTATGATGAATTTTACTAGAAAGAAAACAAAGACGGTTGCAACGATTGCGGCTCCGAAAGTTCCCGTATTGAGGGCTTTTTGAGGGTTTGAACCCGGTTTTGCCTTTACAAAGAATGTTCCGATTAAAGAAGCTGCAAGACCTACAACCGAAATGAGCAAGGGCAGAATCATCATTTTCATTTTTAAGGAAGAATCAGGAGTATTTACGATTAGACCTAAAATCATAGCACCTACCAATGAGCCTACAAATGACTCAAAGAGGTCTGCTCCCATGCCAGCAACGTCACCTACGTTATCGCCTACGTTGTCTGCGATAGTAGCCGGGTTTCGGGGGTCATCTTCGGGGATACCTGCTTCAACCTTTCCTACAAGGTCGGCTCCTACGTCGGCAGCCTTTGTGTAAATACCGCCGCCTACACGTGAGAAAAGAGCAATAGAGGATGCTCCCAGTGAAAAAGCTGTAGCTAAAGGTAAAATAATATCTTTAAGGGTGTTTTCCGTAGTTCCCAATATTGAAGTAGAGAGAATAAGAACGATAAAAAGACCTATAAAAGCAAGGCCAACAACGCTCATTCCCATAACGCTTCCGCCTGAAAAAGCGACTTTTAAGGCTCCGTTTAAGCCCTGATCCTTAGCAGCCTGTGTTGTGCGTGAGTTTGCCTGTGTTGCAACACGCATACCTATATAACCTGCTGACATTGAAGCAAGAGCACCAAGCAAGAATGAAAGAGATTGGAACTTCAAAGCTCCCTTATTTCCTATTGCTAGAAAAACTGCAACTATGGCAATGAAAGGAAGAAGAGTTATATATTCCCTTCTTAAAAAAGCCATAGCCCCATCAGCTATATGGCCTCCGATTTCTTTTAGAGCCTGATCTGAAACCTTTTGTTTGTAGATCCACAAGGTTCTTACAAGTGCATAAGCTAGGGCTGCAATCCCGCCTCCGAGCACGGCATACAATGCGAGTGAAATACTCATTTTTTCCTCCTGTTGTGTTGTACAACTTGAAATAGATTATACGGTTTTTCCGTCATAATGTCTTTAAACTTAGCATATTTTTGGGAGTTTTTCAAGTAGTGGAATTTATTTAATAAAATGGGTTTTTATGTTGCGCAAGGTTAGACTATTTATTATAGGTTTATTACAAAACAAAATTTAGGAGGAATCTATGGACAATTATTTGAATGTTGCGAATTCTTGGGTTTTATGGTTTGCCGCTTTTCCGTTATTGATTATGGTATTGTTTCAAGCTATAATTTTTAGCAAAAAAGCAAAGGACGCTGCTAAAATTGTCGGCTTAAGTGATGCCGATGTACGGAAGTCTTTCCGTATCGGTATGACTTCTTCTATCGGTCCTGTTTTGGGTGTTTTTATTGTTATGCTGGGCTTAATGTCGGTAATAGGCGGCCCTCTTGCGTGGATGCGCCTTTCGATTATAGGTGCAGCCTCAACGGAGCTTGCAGCGGCACAGATGGCGGCTCAAGCTCAAGGTATTGATTTATCAAGTCCGGATTATGGTTTAATAAATTTTGCGAATGCAACATGGGTTATGGCATTAAACGGAAGTGCATGGCTCTTTGTGACGGGTTTATTCTCCGATAAAATGAATATTTTGTCAAACAAAATATCACGCGGTGATCCTGCAAAACTGGCTATTTTAATGGTCACGGCAATGAGCGGAGCTTTCGGCTTTTTATTCAGTAACGAAATAACAAAAGCTCTTCGGTCGGTAAAAGGAAAAAATTATCCGGCTGTTGCTGCTGGCGTATCAGCTGCTCTTCTCATGGTTCTGTTTGAAAAACTCGGCAATAAATATCCTAAATTAAAAGAATACAGTTTAGGAATAGTTATGATTCTTGCAATGGTAATTGCAATGGTATTTAAAGACTTAATTTTAAAATAAGGAGAAGCTAAATGAGTGACGAATTATATGAAAAAACTTTTACAAAACCTATTATAAGGTATGGAAGATTAACAAACCTATTATCCTTGGTTCTTTGCTTCCTGCCTTCTATTCTTGTTTGGACAGTTTATGGAGTAAAGCCGTCAACACAGGATATATTGACAGGCTGGGGCTTGGCTGCATCCGTATATGCAATCTATTCTGTTGTTGAACCTGTCAGCTATTTCCCCATACTAGGCTTGCCCGGAACTTATATGTCTTTTCTTTCAGGTAATATCGGAAACGTACGCTTGCCTACTTCGGCCGTTACGCAAGAAGCTGTCGGTGTGGAACCCGGCACAAAGAAAGCTGAAATAGTTTCTACTCTAGGAATTGCAGGCTCGATAGTTACCAATCTTATAATTGTAACTATTGCCGCTGTAGGAGGAGCTGCCTTAATGAACATCTTCCCCAAAAAAGTGTTGGAAGCCTTTGCCTATGTTTCACCTACAATCTTCGGTGCTATGTTCGGAATGTTTGCCGTTAAAAACATAAAATACGGCATATTTGCTTTTATCTTGGCCATGTCTTTATTAAACATTATCAAAATACCGGTATATATAATGATTCCGGCCTGTGTATTCGGAACGGTAGCTTTCGGTTTTTTAACTTATAGAAAACCTAAGCCTAAAGAAGAAACTTAAGGGAGGAAAAAGTGGATATATTAAAAAAAGTAAAAGAAATAGAAAAAGACATAATTTCTTGGCGCCGCCATTTGCATCAAAATCCTGAGGTCGGCTTTGAGCTTCCTAATACAATAGATTTTGTATGTAAAAAATTGGATGAGTTTGGAATTGAGTATGACAGAAATGCGGCAAAAAGTGCCGTTATAGGTTATATTCACGGTGCAGAAAAAGGAGATGTTATCGCTCTGCGTGCAGACATGGATGCCCTTCCTGTTTGTGAAGCTACAGGGCTTGAGTTTGCTTCTAAGAATTCCTTTATGCATGCTTGCGGTCATGATGCACATACATCGATATTGCTTGGGGCCGCAAAGGTATTAAACGATTTAAAAGACAATTTTAAAGGAACCGTTAAGCTTATTTTCCAGCCTGCGGAAGAACTGGGAACAGGCTCTGTAGACATTTGTGAAAAAGGAATCCTTGATGATGTAAAAGAAATCCTGGGACTTCATGTAGGCTGTATAAGCGACGAAATAAAGTCCGGAGAATTCCTTTTTTCAAAGGGCTCGATGATGGCCTGTATGGATAAATTTTCAATTAAGGTTAAGGGTGTAGGCGCCCATGGAGCTTATCCTTCTCTTTCAGTAGACCCCGTTGTAATCGGCTCTCACATAGTTGTCGCCATACAGGAAATTTTAGGCCGCGAGGTGCATCCTACTGAACCGGCTGTAATAACGGTTGGGCAATTCCATTCAGGTTCGGCATTTAATATAATTCCGCCTGAAGCCTATCTTGAGGGAACAGTACGGGCCGTAACAAATGAGACGAGGGAATTGATAGCAAAACGGATTGAGGAAGTTGCTTCCAATATTGCAAAAGCTTTTAGGGGTTCAATTGAATATCAATTTTTTAGACAGCCGCCTCCTCTTATAAACGATTCGAAAGTTACGGATAAGGTTATGGAAGTTGCCAAAGAACTTTTCCCGAATGATGTTAAGCTTATGCAGCGTCCTGTTATGGGAGGAGAAGATTTTGCATGGTACTTAGAAAAAGTTCCGGGTTCATTTATCTTCTTGGCAACACCTTCACCCATTGAAGGAAAAGTTTGGCCTCACCACAATCCCAAATTCGCCTTAGATGAATCGCAGTTTTACAGAGGAGCAGCGCTCTTTGCAGCTTATGTAATGAAGGAACTTGGTAAATAATTTTAGACCGAGTTAAGGTTTATAAATTTATTAAAAAGCAAATTCTTAAAGCCGTCTTAAACTTTAATATTTAGGGCGGCTTTTTATATTTGCATTAAATACCCTAATATGTTATACTGGTTTTTATAATTCGGGATAAAAAAATGAAACAGCTTATAAAAATTTT
>CAJPPE010000069.1 GCA_905372345.1 uncultured Treponema sp.
CAATAATGACATTATCGATTATAGCATTATTAATTTTTTTTGACAAGCCCCTAATCGTGTTTTATATTATAAGTTTTAGATTTTTCAAGCAGTCTAGGGTTTCTAAAAATTTAGTTGTATACCTTTGATAAAAAGCCGATAGGTTATACCAAAATATATTCCGTATATTAGAAAAAACGGAATGAGGGTTAATATAAAATGAATAAAACCTGAGGCAAGAAGTCCTGTATGAAACCAAAAGAAGTTACCGACAAATACGGTAATCATTCCGCTTAACAGGATACCCAAGAGTGCCGGAATACAAAAATAAATCCCTAGTTGTTTTAAAATCAGTTTTTTTAATTTTGAAGGTGAAAGACCTAATTGAAAGAGGATTATATACCGGAACCGGTATTTTACTGCGTCCGAAAGTTGCTGTATGGAAAGCACGGTTAAAACGGCACACATAAAACTTGCCGCAATGTAAAAAAGTACAAAGGAAAGCATAGTGATAATAGGAAGTACCTCAGTGAAAAGAAATCGACGGCTTACCAAATAATCATCGGCAATCATTATTTTATCATCACCTGGTGCATAGCCGTTTCCATCCGCTGTATCCTGTGCCTCAAGTTTCTTTAATAATGAATCTGAAAGTTCGTTATTAAAACGAAAAGCCGTAACGGAATAAAAAGGGATTAAATCTTTTTTATGCGCATCGGCAACTACGAGAATATAACCGCTTCCGTAGTGTCCGTTTTGCGAAATACCTTCATCATAGACTGCTTTGCATTTTAAAAAATTTCCATTTAAAGAGATGCTATTATTTTTGTCAAAGGTATCTAAAAATTTTAGGAGTACTTTTTTAGTGTGAAGAATATATTCTCCTTGTGCTATATCTACCGCTTTTAAATTTAAAGAAGAGCGGAGTTCATTATAATCGCTTAAAAGCAAAAATGTGTGGGTCGGGTAATAGTATTGTTCAAATCCCGTATCGGACATTTCCATTGCCTTTTTAAGAAAAATAGGTACAGCCGATTGACCATCGGTGTAAATCGTGTGCATAATTTTTTCGGTTATAGTTAATTCTTTTTCAATCAACTTAATGTATTTATCAAAAGAGTAATCGGGTGTTTTATTATAAATGATAAGGTCGAAAGGATATGAGTAATTTATCTTTTTTAATCCGATTAGATTAAATAAAATCGAAAGGCTTAAAGACAAGATACCGAGTGTAATAAATGCCGTAACTACAGCAAGTGTTTTTTGCATACTTATTATTTTTGAAGTAAGCTGCCGTATAATAAACAAATTACAGTTTTTAAAAAGAGCTTTGCCTTTTCTTTCCGCATAGAATGACAAAAAACCGCTTATACCTATGTAAAAAAGGAAAATAGAAATAACCAATAAGATAATATACATCAGTGTAATGGCACTATTGTTCATACTGTATGTAAACAGCATAATAAAATAATGAATAAAAAAGGTAATCGAAATTGTAAAACATATAAGCGATAAAAGCGTATGTTTTTTTACCTTAGGTTTTTCATGTTCTGATTCTGCAACAAGTAATTTTTGTATATTTAATTTTTTTAATTTTCTACCGCTTTGCAAAAGGGCAAGGATGTAAAAGAGTGAATACATGCCGAATGCAAGGGCAAGCCCCAGCGGTTGGAACAAAAAAAGGACTCCTATTTTTTGGTTTGTAAAGAAAAAAAAGATGTATTTTAAAAGGGTTTGCACTAAAATACCTACGGGTATGCCGATACAAAAGGCGACGAATCCTAAAAGTGCATTTTCCCGTATAAAGATGCGGGCAATTTTTTTTGGAGGAATACCGATGAGTTGGTAAATTGCAAATTCTCGGCTCCGCGTGTTCATCATAAAAAAAATCATGTAGCGTACAAGCCATGCCGCAATAAACAAAATAAAAAAGTCGGCAAGCCCTATGAGAGCCGCAGAGGTGCCTTCCTGCAGTATAAAAGACTTTATTGAAGAATCAAATATAAAAGAATTAAATGCGTAAAGGAGAGCACTTATTTGTATCATTGAGAATATAAAAAGGGCATAATTTTTTGCGGATTTCTTTGCATTATTAAAAGCTAATTTTTTAAACATTGCACATATTCCTCATTTTTTATCGTACTTTAAAAGCAGAAATGCTAAATAGAAAGCTCATCATAAATTTCCGACATAAAGGTTTTACGGTCTTTATCATTGCGGAAAAGTTCTTTTACCAATTTTCCGTCTTTTAAAAAGAGCAGCCGTTCGGCATACGAGGCGGAAAAGACATCATGTGTTACCATTAAAATACTGGTGTGCATTTCGGTATTCATCTTTTGAAAAGTTTCCAAAAGAATTTGAGCCGAGTGAGAATCTAAGGCGCCGGTAGGCTCATCAGCCAAAACAAGGGCGGGGTTATTAGAAATTGCCCGCGCACATGCACAACGCTGCTTTTCGCCGCCTGAAACCTCATGCGGATATTTGTTGCGAAGTCCGTAAATCCCGAAGCTCTCTTGCAACTCCTTTGCCCGTTCAAGCATTTCTTTTTTACTTTGTTTGTTAAGGCTGAGTGCAAGTAAGATGTTTTCTTCTAAAGTTAGGGTGTCAAGAAGATTATAATTTTGAAAGACAAAGCCTAGGTTATTTTTCCTAAATTCGGCAAGTTTTGCGGCGGAAGCTTTTGTAAGCTCGAAGTCTCCGAAAAAAACATTTCCCTCAGAAGCAGTGTCGATTGCCGCAATGATATTTAAAAGGCTTGTTTTTCCGGAGCCCGACGGCCCCATAATCGCAATAAACTCGCCGTTTTTTACTGTAAAGCTTACGGAATCAAGAGCCTTGGTAATATGCACCGAGCCGTATTGTTTTCCTACATTTAAAATTTTTATATCCATAAATTTCTCCTTAACTTCCTATTCTTCTTACTTCTTCTATTTTGTCTCTTATGACTGCTGCTTCTTCAAACATGAGCATGTCGGCGTATTCGGCCATTTGAGCTTCTAGTTTTTTGATAAGTTTTTTTCTGTCGGCAGGGTTTAAAATGTTTAGGCTGTTGATGAGGGGTCCGGCTTCTGCAAGGGCTGCTTCTTTTTTAATTTCATTTTCCCGCGTTAAAATATCTTCAATCGCTTTTTTGATTGTCTTGGGTGTTATACCGTGTTCCTTGTTATAGGCTTCCTGAATAGCACGGCGGCGGTTTGTTTCTTCGATGGTTTCTTTCATAGCATCGCTTATCCTGTCGGCATACATAACTACCTTACCGTTTTCGTTTCTGGCTGCCCGTCCTACAATCTGAATAAGACTTGTAGTAGAACGCAAAAAGCCTATCTTATCTGCATCGAGAATTCCGATAAAAGAAACTTCTGGTAAGTCGATGCCCTCTCTTAAAAGGTTGATTCCTATAAGCACATCAAATTCCCCTGCACGCAAGCCCTTTAGAATTTCGACGCGCTCAATCGTTTCAACTTCGCTATGGATATATTTTACTTTGAGGCCGAGCCCTGTAAGATAATCGGTTAAGTCTTCCGCCATTTTTTTTGTAAGAGTTAGAATTAGACAGCGTTCGTTTAAGGCAATGCGTTTTTTTACCTCCCCGTAGATATGCTCCATCTGGCCTTCGCTTTTATGAATCTCGATTATCGGATCCAAAAGGCCTGTAGGGCGTATTACTTGTTCGACAATGCGGGTAGAGTATTTTATTTCTTTAGGGCCGGGGGTTGCGGAAACAAAAACAGCCTGATTGAGCATCTTTTCAAACTCTGCAATTTTTAAGGGACGGTTGTCTAAGGCACACGGAAGACGGAAACCGAAGTCTACAAGATTTTGTTTGCGGCTGCGGTCGCCTTCGTACATAGCTCCCACTTGAGGAAATGTTACATGGCTTTCATCCATGAACAATAAAAAGTCATCGGGAAAATAATGAAAGAGGGTAGCGGGAGGCTCTCCTGGTTTCCGGTTTGCGATTGGGGCCGAGTAGTTTTCGATGCCGGGGCAATAGCCCATTTCGGAAAGCATTTCTATATCATATTCGGTGCGGGTTTTTAGCCTTTCCGCTTCAAGGAGTTTCCCTTCTTTATTTAAAATATTCAGCCTTTCTTCCAATTCATTTTTTATTCTTTCAAGAGCATTGGGGATTGCATCTTCGGGCATCACAAAGTGTTTTGCAGGATAAATTGAAAGCTCTTCGTATTCCTGTATTACCTCACCCGAAATCGGATTGAATTTTCTGATGCGTACAATTTCTTCCCAATCGAATTCAAGGCGGTAGGCATCTTCCATGTAGGCCGGAAAAATTTCCATAACATCACCTTTGACGCGGAAGCGGCCTCTTTCAAGGACAGCATCGTTTCTTTCATATTGTAAACTTATCAACTGTTTTTTTAATTTTTCGATTTCGATGTTTTCGCCCTTTTCTATGGTTATGCGTAAGTCTCGCCACGATTCGGGAAGCCCCAAACCGTAAATACAGGAGACGGTGGAAACGACGATTACATCTCGGCGTTCCATAAGGCTGAAGGTTGCCGATAGGCGGAGGCGGTCGATCTCGTCATTTATTGAAGCGTCTTTTTCTATATAAAGGTCGCGCGCGGGAACATAGGCTTCAGGCTGATAGTAGTCGTAATATGAAACAAAGTATTCGACGGCATTTTCCGGAAAGAAGGTTTTAAATTCCCTGTAAAGCTGGGCGGCAAGGGTTTTGTTGTGGCTTATGATTAGGGTCGGCTTTTGTACGGCTTGAATAATATTTGCCATTGTAAAAGTTTTTCCCGATCCCGTAACACCTTTGAGCGTTTGGAATTTGTCGCCTGCAATTATTCCGTCTGAAAGAGCTTTGATAGCTTCTCCCTGATCTCCTGAAGGTTTATAATCCGAAATAAGTTTAAACTGCTTCATATTATTTTACCTGTCGTGCCTTTGATTTTTTTAATTGCTCCCCTTCCAGTTTTTCCAAATTTTTAATGAGCTTGCTTGCCGTTAAGCTATAGCTTGCTCCTGTATTTTGAGAAGCAAGGCTGTGGGCGAGACTCCCCATAATTGCAGCATCAAGAGGTTTATAGCCTTGGGCCAAGAGGGAGCATATAAGACCTGTCAGCACATCGCCTGAACCCGCCTTTGAAAGAGAGGGAGAGCCTAAAGTATTGATAAATATTTTTCCGTTATGGGCTATGAAGGTATTAGCTCCCTTTAGCACAAGTACAAGCTTAGGAATTTTTTTTGAAAAACTTAAGGCCGAGATAAAGCGTTTTTTTTGTATTTCTTCAATGCTTAAATTTCCCAAACCGGCAATATTTAAAAGTGAAGAAAATTCTTTTGGGTGAGGAGTTAAAACGGCAGCACTTAATTTGGGTAAGATTTTTTTTAGTTCGTCATAATAAAAGATATCCGCATCTATGACCATTGGCATTGATTGTGTTTCTTTCATTTTTAAGATAGAAAAAAGTTCATCATTTTTTCTTCCAAGTCCTTGACCTATTGCGAGGCTTGTAAATTTTTTAGCATTGAATTTGCCGGCTTCGAATTTGCCGTCATACATAAAATCGGCTTTTAGGTTTTTAGGCCTTTCCCGACTTTCTCCTATCAATGTTACAAGGCCTGCACCGAATTCCAAAGCGGCAGAAGCTGCCAAAAGTGCTGCCCCGTTTTTTTCTCCTATAATTATTCCTGCATGACCGAAACTTCCCTTATGGGTGTTTTGTTTTTTTCTTGAAGGGAGAAGCATATCTTCTTTTTCGAGTAAAAAAACATTGGACTTTTCGTTTTGTTCGTATGAGGAGCGGGGGAGGCCTAGGTCTATCACCTCGATTTTTCCAGTAATATCTTTTGCCTCATCCGAATAAAAGGCCTGCTTTAAGGCTCCCATCGAAAAGGTCATGTTACATAGAACTGCATTGGGGCTTGCTTCTCCGTCAAGGTTTAAGCCGCTCGGTATATCGCAGGCTATCTTAAAGGCCTTGACCTTATTTATCTTCTCTATTGTTTTTTTATCTTCGGCTTTTAAAAGCCCTTTTAAGCCGGTACCCAAAAATGCGTCAAAGAGAATATCCGATTCAGGCAAGATATTTTTGGCAGTCCTTATATTTAAGGCCTTTAATCTTTCGTATTGTAGTTTACATAATTCCGATTTAGGCTCTTTTAAAATTATGATGTGAAGATTAAAATCATCGGCTAAGATTCTTGCAAGGGCGAGCCCGTCTCCGCCGTTGTCGCCCGAACCGCAGACAATCTGTAGAGTTTTTTTTGCATCTCCTTTTTTTAAAGGAAAAAGATTTTTAATTTTTTCTGCTGAACCGCGGGCAGCGTTTTCCATTAAGATTCCGTTTTTTAAATTAAAATCTTCTTCGGCTCTTTTATCCAATTCCCTTAAAGAATAAAAAACATTTTGCATAAGTTCTTTCCCTTTACACCTGCACAAATCTTACAGTCAGATTTGGAATATCGATATCTTCGGCTTTTACGTTTATGTGTTCGTTAATCGATAATTCTTTTTTTAATCTCATCTCGGTTTCATAGCCGATAGACGGAATGGAAATGCGTGCAGTGTTTTTTATTGTTTCTAAGATTACGGCTTCTCCTTGCCAGTCAGGGTTTTGTAATAGATAGATCAGCGTCCAATGTTGACGCGAGGCTCTTTCAGCATAGGAACAATTTTTGCCTGCAATGTCTCCCGCCGCTATTCTCATAAGAAGGTCATCGGTTTTCATTACCTCGTTTCCGTCGATAAATTTTAAAAGCTGTTGATGGGCAACCAAATCTCCATAGCGGCGGAGGGGGCTTGTAATTTGACTGTACATTGCAATTCCGAGGGCTGAGTGCATTGCAGGAATTGTACCCACATTTCTCGGCCTCATAGCTTTTCTTTTTCGGTATTCGCCCGCAAGGCCTTCGGGAAGTTTTTTCGGTAATTCGGGAGCTTCCTGACTTACATACTGAAAGGGAATATTATTTTTAAAAGCAAAGCGGGCGGCGGCCTCTCCTGCAAGGAGCATCATTTCCTTTATCATCAAAAAAGATTCCGTAAAATTATACGGGCTTATAAAAACTTTTTGGTTGTCATTTTCGGTTTCTACCTTGATTTGAACTTCCGGCATGTCTATTGAAACCGCTCCTGCCGCTTCCCGTTTTTTTCTGTTTTTTTCGGCTATTTCAAAAAGAGGTTTTAGGCTTGTGCTTGTCTTTTCTTCATCGGCCTTTTCAAAACTTATACAGCTTACTTTTATTTTGGTACGCAAAATATCTACATCGAGAATTTCAGCCGAGTCATTTAGCTTAAGTTTAAACGACAGGGCATAGGAATCATCATGCAGGCCGAGAGCAAAGGCATCGACTGCCGATTCTCCCAACATTCGGGATACGCCTTCAGGAATGTAAAGGGTCGCCCCCCGTTTCCTTGCATCCATATCGCTTTTGGAATCGGGTGTAATTATGTCGGCAGGGTTTGCAATGTGAATCCATAAGTTTTCTCCGTCAAAGCATACGGCATCGTCCGGATCGGTGCTGCCTTCGTTGTCGATTGCATAGGAGGTAAGATGAGTAAGGTCTTCGTATTTTTTGTTATGCTCGATAGGAGGCAATTCCAGCTTCGGAGAATTTAACGGATGCTTAAAGCGGGTGGGGTAGGGATTTTTTTCTATCTTCCAATAGCCCGTACTAATTAAAATCTTATGGGCCGATTCAGGAGTTTCTTTTAAGTGAGCCTCATTTAAAAGTTTTGACTTGTCGGTTTTTTCCAAGGCAAGAGCTTCTATTTCCTGCAAAAAA
>CAJPPE010000070.1 GCA_905372345.1 uncultured Treponema sp.
AAAAAACGATAAGGCCTATAGATTGGAAGAAATAATTGCAGCCCGTTCTATTAGCGGATACAAGCCTTGTGAAGATAAAAAATTTTGGCTTCTTGTAGACAGCGGTGTATATTCTGAAGCGGACCGTTTTACTTATATCTGTAAAAAAATCGGCTTTGCAACAGTTGTCGGAACTAATACGGGAGGTTCCGGAACAAACGGTAAATTTCCTATGTACATTGCTCTCCCCAACAGCGGTTTACTAATAAAGTTTGATTTTATGTACGGCTTGACCGAAGACGGTTATTGCACTGATGAAACAGGTACTGCTCCTGATATTTATAATCTTCCAGGCAAAAGTGCTCTTGGAACTTGTTTGGAAACTATAAGAAAGTTAGGGGAAAGGACAAATTAGGGGAGAGGACAAACTTTTGATGGAGCAAAAGTTTGTACCGTTTAATTTAACTACGAAAATCCGTCTTATTGCATAATTATTAAAATTTTAGTATACTTTGCTGTTGATTTTATGCGGCAAAGGACTAAGATGTATGCAAGATGTTCAGGCTAAAAAAACAATTCCTTTTTTTACTCCTTCCTTTTCTGAAGAAGAAGAAAAAGCCTTGATGAGGGTGCTCCGCTCAGGGTGGCTTACTACGGGGAAGGAAACCATTGAGTTTGAAAAAGAATTTGCCGCCTTTACGGGAAGTAAGACTGCTCTTGCCGTCAATTCGGCTTCAAGCGGGCTCATGCTTGCAATGGATGCCTGCGGTATAAAGAGCGGAACTAAAATCTTGACAAGTCCCTATACTTTTATTTCTACGGCAACCTCTGCCCTGCACTTAGGCGGCGATGTGGTTTATGCCGATATCGAAAAAGATTCTTACAGTATAGACCCTGAAAAAATCGAAACTATATTAAAAAAAGATAAGAACGTAAAGGCCATTGTTCCGATTCATATTGCGGGAAATGTTTGTAATATGAAGGCGATAAATGACCTTGCAAAAAAATATTCCGTTGCTGTGATAGAAGATGCGGCTCATGCTTTTCCTTTAAAAACGGAAGAAGGTTATGCCGGAACTCTCGGCACCTGCGGTGTTTTTTCTTTTTATGCGACAAAGACGATTACGACAGGCGAGGGCGGAATGATTTGTACCAACGATGAGAAAATTGCAGAGCGTATAAAACTTATGCGTTCCCACGGTATAAACCGCACAATCTGGGACAGGTACACCGACACAAAGGCTTCATGGAAGTACGACGTTACGGCTGAAGGCTGGAAGTGTAACCTGCCCGATATTCTTTCTGCAATAGGAAGGGTGCAGCTTAAAAAGGCCCAAACTTTTTTTGAGCAGCGTAAAAAAATTGCAGAAAAATATAATACCGCATTTGCAGGTAACGATTCTTTTATTCTTCCTCCCGATGGAGATGGAAATGCTTGGCATCTTTATATTTTACGCTTGAACCTTGAATCTTTAAAAATAGGAAGAGACGAGTTTGGTCAAGCCTTACAAGAAAGGGGCTTGGGTATTTCGATGCACTTTATACCTCATTTTGAAATGTCTTATATAAAAGAAAGATACGGTTTAAATAGTTCCGATTTTCCGGAGTCGAATAAAAAATATTTGCAAAGTTTAAGTTTGCCCTTTTATCCTTCAATGAGTGAAGACGATTCCGATTATGTTATCGAAAAGGTAATTAAACTTGCAAAATTGAATAGGCGTTAATTTATGGATAAAACTTTTGTTTCAGATTTGGAATTTGAAAATCAGGAATGGGCACGCCTCATTCGTTGTAATGATGCAGGTGCCAATATTATAGACATAGAAATTCCTGATTTACCTGAAGGTTTTTCTTTTTTTTCTGCAAAGGATATTGTGGGAAAAAACTCAATCAGCTTTTTAAAAACAGAAATACCTGTTTTTGCCGATGAAAAAATAGAATATGCCGGTCAAGCTGTAGGGATTTTGACAGGCCCCGATAAAAAAAAGCTTTTAGAGCTTTCAAATCTTTTTCAGATCAAAACCCAGTATCTTTCACGTCCTAAGGCTCAATTTACTTTTGAAGAAGAAGAAAAAAATTATTTTGACTATCCTATAGTTTCTAGGGAAAGTTTAAGTTCGGGAAATGCTGAAGAGGTTTTTGAAAGAAGTTCACAAGTAGTTTATTCTACTTTTTCTTTTAAGCAAAGATATCATTACCATGCGGAAACAGCCTGCGTTAAAACAAACTGGGTTGATGACAGACTTGAAATTCATCTTGCAACTCAGTGGCCTTATCAGGTTTTAACTTCCGTTTGTAGTGTTTTAGATGTACATAAAGAAAAGATAAATGTAGTTTCACATGCAGAAGCCGAGTCTCTTGACGGAAGAATTTGGTTTCCTGCTTTACTTGCTGCACAAGTTTCTATAGCATCTTTTTTAACAAAAAAAAATATAGTAATTGAATTTTCACGGCAAGAAGATTTTTTATATACTGTAAAGACTCCCATTGTTATGATTCAACATAAAACATCCGTTTCAGAATTGGGAAAAATTACAGCTATGGATGTTTCGATAATTGTGGATTCAGGTTCATTTAATCCTTTTATAACTCAAATGCTTAAGCAAATGGTGGTAACTGCCGCCGGTATTTATCATTTACCTGTTTATATGATTAGTGCTGTTGCAATAAAAACTGAAAAAGGTTTGACCGGGTTGTTTTCCGGTTGGGGCGATTCTTATGTAAGCTCTGCATTGGAAAAACATATCAGTGAGATAGTAGAGCAGCTGGATTTATGTCCGATTCAATTTAGACTTCAAAATAATTTGAAAGTAGGTCAAAAAACAATTACGGGAATAAAAAAAGAAGAAGATTTTATTTTTGAAAATATTTTAAAGGCTGTTTGCAACACCAGTGATTTTTATAGAAAATTTTATGCTTATAGATTGATGAATAAGGGCCGTAAAAACCGTTATGATGGAAACTGGAGAGGCATAGGTGTTGCCGTAGGCTGTCAATATAACGGTTTACATATTCTTGTAAAATCCGGTATGAATTATAGTGCAGAAATAACTTTAACAAAAGATGATAAGGTATTGGTCAAGGCAGACCCCACCTCGGAGGGCTTAAAGCGTATTTTAAAAAAACAAATTGCAAAAGAATTGGAAGTTGAAGACAGCCAAATTATTTTTTTAGGCGCCTCAACCGATGAAATGATTCCTACAGGAGCTGCAACTGCCTCTTGCGGTATCAGTATCTTGCCCGACCTTATTGAAAAATGTTGTACAGGAATAAAAAACCAAAGGTTTAGAAAACCTCTTCCAATTACCGTAAGCAAAACCTACAAGCTGCCACGTTCTAAAGATTGGGATAACGAAACTTTAATGGGCAATCCTTTTATTTCGGAAACTCCCGGGGTTTGTGTTATTGAGCTTGAACTTGATCCTAGTACCTATCAAATTATTGTAAGAGGTATTTGGTTTGCATGTGATCCCGGAAAAATATATTCAAAAAAAATGGTGCATAGAAATATTCATAAGACAATTGCAAATGCAGTTTCAAATATTTCTGTAGAAAATATTAAAGAAAATAATTTACTTCCCTCCAATTATAAAATAATTACAACAGGAGCGATTCCTCCTATAAGAGATTTTATTTTAGACAGCGAATTAAAAACTCGAGGTTTGGGAGAGTTAGCCGAGAGCCTTGTCCCTGCAGCGTATATTTCTGCACTGAATCAAATTATGATTAACCACAAGCGAATCGATTTTTTACCTGTTTTTACCGAAGATATTTTTAATGCCGTTACAAAAAGTGAGGCTGTAGATGAAGATTAATTTTAATTTAAATAAAACCGCAGTTCAGATTGATGCTCCTGCAAATGAAAGACTTTTATCGGTTCTAAGAAGAGAGTTTAATCTTTTAAGTTTAAAAAGTTCATGCTTAAGCGGTCAGTGCGGGTCCTGTACTGTTTTAATGAATGATAAACCCGTTCCTGCATGTTTTATTCCCGTTTTTAATGTTGAAGGAAAAAATATAATAACCTTGGAGTATTTTAAAACAACAGAAGAATATAAAATAATTGCGACAGGCTTTGATCAAGCCGGTGTTGAAATGTGCGGCTTTTGCGATGCAGGGAAAATATTTTTTACATACGCAATTTTAAATTCCAATATAGATATTGATGCTCCCGATGCCGAAGACAGTATAAGAAAATATTATTCGAGTACAATGTGCCGGTGTACAAGCTTTGAAGATTTATTTTCGGCTATTGAAAAAATAAGTAAAAATCAACGGAGAAAATAGAACTTATGACTGAATTAACTAAAAATAGCATTGTCTATAGAGCCCGCCATATGCAGGAAATGCAGACTATCTTAAAAAATATTTCAAATATAAAACCTATTGCCGGTGCAACAGGTTTTTTAAACCATCAGACCGATGAGATGATCTATTTACCGGAACACATTTTGGATTTAAATTTTTTACCTGAATTAAAAGTTATTTCAAAAACCGAGCGCTATTTTGAATTCGGTGCCGCCGTTACATTAAATGAGATATTGGATTTGGGTAAAAAAAATATTCCGCCTTCCTTATATTATGCTGTCGAAAAAATAGCGAACAATGCCATACGTTCTCTTGCAACGATAGGCGGCAACATAGCAACGGCGAATCCGCTTTCAGGAACTTTTTTGCCGATGCTCGCTCTTGATGCAAAGTTGGAAATCAGAACAGCCGAAAATATTGAATGGGTGCCGTTTGCAAGATACATTGATAAAAGCTATGCCGAAAAGAGAGAAGAAAAATATATTATCAGCCGAATTAGAATCCCAAATGAAACATGGACAAAGAGTTTTTATACAAGAATTGGTACTCCGGGATATATAGGAAGTGATACGGCTTCATTTTTATTTTTAATTCTCATTCAAAAAAATATATTATCCGATATGAGGTTGTTTTTTGCATCTGATAAACTTATAAGAAATAAGGAATTCGATAACTTGCTTTTAGGAAGATCTTTGCCTCTTTCTCAATCTGAAGTTCCGGTGATTATGCAAAAAGCAGAACAGATTTTTACTCCTGAACAATTTTCTTCGGAGTTTCATAATTCTTGTTTTTATAATTTACTTGAAGATAATTTATACAATCTGACTTAAAGTGTTTTAAATATTATCTGCGGTATATTTTTCTATTTTATTTCCGGACTTGCAAGCTATTTCATATAAGCACATATCCATAACTATGTTTTGAAGACTTGTGCCTAAGGACCGTAACTCTAAATCCGTTTCCGATAAAAGAGCGATTATTTTTACGCACTGAACCTCATTCCAAAGTTTTGCAGCTCTTTTGTATTGTGCTAATGCGGTTTTTCCCGAAAACCCGAAACGCTTCAAAGCAAAATCATCCAAGTATTCATTATCTCTATGTATTTTGTGCCAGTCTTGTAAGCGTCTAAAACAATAGCTTAAGCCTGCAATAATTTGAACCGGCGAAGAATTTTTTGAAAGTATTATCTTTTGACTTATGGACAAGGCTGTTTCAAGGTTTCCCATTGTTAAGGCATTAAAAAGGCTGAATGGAGTTTCTTCTTTATTGTGTGCAAAAAGTTTTTCGATATTCTCTTGATCTATATGTGCTCCCTTTTGAAAATAGAGCACCAAATGAGAGCAGGCCGTTTTTAAAGCATCGGTATTGTTTTCTACTAATTCCAAAAGCTCATCAACGGCTTCATCTTCAATCTCAATGCCTTCTCTAAAAAGAAATGAACGCACCCATTCTTGTTTTTTATTTTCAAAAAGCTCCCAAAATATTTTTTGTTGAGTTTTAGGAACGGTATCGCTTATTTTTTTCGCAATTGACGTTTCATCGGAAATTAAAATTAAAAAAGAATCGCTTGTGTTTTCTTTTTTTGAAACCGATTGAATCCAGTCGGTAAGTAAATCAATGTCTTCTTTCTTTTTGATAAGCTCTGCGGATTTTAATATAATGAGTTTTGCAGAAGAAAAAAGAGATGCGTTTTGCAGGAGAGAAATTATATCGCCCATGCCGGTATCTCCTGCATAGACAGTATGCGTTTCAATATCACCGTATTGTTTTGAAAGAGTTTTTAATACCGTATCAACAGCTGCATTTCTTTCTCCGATTTCAGGCCCCATAAAAAGCCAAACAGGATTTGCCAATTATTTCTCCTTAAAAAACATGTTTATAAATATCAGTATACAATAAATATGGAACTTTGTCAGCTGCTCTATTATTCGTCGATGATTCCGTTAAAAACTAAGGCTATTGCTTTTGCTATAGCAACTGAGGCCGATCTATGGGCTTCTTTTTCGGTAAAACCGGCACCTCTTTTGCTTATATTTTTTTTATAAAGAATTTCTTGTGTGTTCGGATTTTTTATTTCTATATCTGCATTAAGCCGCACTAAAAAACCGTCGGCAGCTTTTGAAGCTTCATTGGTTTCTATCCTTGCATAAATAAAAAAATCTGCAGCCGGATTTTCATTTTTTGCGGATATGGTTTTAAAATTCATATCTTTTAAAATATCCAAAATTTTTTCTTCAATGATTGAGTTTTTACTGTCAGCCTGTTCAATAAAAAGTGAAACTGTCCCTTTTTGTTCTTTTTCCTTTTTTATTTTATTTTCCGGCTTTTTAAATTCAAAATTTATTATTTGCTTAAAAACTATTTGCTGAAGCTCCTTAACGGCTTCTTGATATTCATCAAAATCTTTTGATCCGAGTATTTGCTTGATTTCGGAAATATCCAACTCTATTCTTATGCGGGCTTTGGGTTCAATTTTTTCATCATGTAAAATAAAATTTGCGGTTCCGTTCTGATCTGTTTCAATTCCTTCAATTATTATGGTGGTAGTATTTTTTACCTTTGTTTTATAGCTGACTAATAAGGGAACATTTTCTTCAGCTGTTCCAATGTTTACAAGAATTAAAGTTTTGTTTAAAGAATCTTCAAGACTGTCGTTTTGCAAATTAAGCTTAATTCTTTTTAAACTTTCTTTTGCATTTGAAATATTTTGCCTAAATTTTATATCCCCGTTTTCTATGCCGGAGCTCAATGCGGCAGAGGCTGCCTTAGTGTAATAAAGGGCCGCAGAATAATATTTTTTACTTTCAAAAAAATCGTCTGCCTTTTTTTGGGGCTCACTCACCGATAAAATTTTTTCTTCTGCAATTTTTAATAAGCGGTCTCTTTCTTTGCGGAGTTCATTTTTATCGTATTCGGCCAAAAGATAGACGGTAAGGCTGTCTTTGTTTTTTTTTGTATAGCGGTTTTTGATTTTTAATTTTTTTATATTAGCCGCCGAAGACTGTGAGATTTCCGATTTTAATATTTTTTCAAGGTTTTCTACGGAGCCTAAAGCGGTTGTTGTTGTTTCGGTTTTTATTGAAACTCCTAAATACCGTATTATTTCGTTTATAAGATTATTTTTTGCGTCCGCCTCTGCGAGGGTAAAATTTTTATTTGTTCCTGAGGCTGTAAAGTATTCGTAATCTGCATCGCTTGCCGGCACCTTTTCTATCCAAGCAGGTACCTGTTCCTCAGGTTTGTTTTTATAACTTGCACATGAGAATAAAGCTAAAGTTAAAATCGGTAAAAGTATTTTTTTTAATAGTCGTTTTTTCTGCATAGTCTTTGTTTTTATTGATAGATGATTTTTAAGCGATAAACGGAAGAAAGAAATTTTATAGCTTTTAATAAAGGCCTTTCTTTCTTCCGTATTTTTAAAAGATTTACAGACCTTCTGAA
>CAJPPE010000071.1 GCA_905372345.1 uncultured Treponema sp.
GTTAGCGGCAATAGGGCTTGAACCTATGACCTAACGGATATGAGCCGTTTGCTCTGCCAACTGAGCTATACCGCCGTAAGAGTTTTGAGTATATAAAAAATATACATTTATGTCAAGGCCTAATTTAGAAATCTAAGCTTAAAACTTTAAATATTGAAATAATTTTAGGATTTATATCCTTATACAAAAAGATAGCTTCCCTGTCTTCAGATTTAACTCCTTTAAGAGCTTTGAGTTTTTTCATTACTTCAGGGTCCATATTTTTTGTTGCATATATTGCACCGATATCAACCAATTTTTTACTTACGATGAGTTCTCCGCCTGCTGCAAGGTTTTGAAGGCGGCATGCAAGATTTATGCCATAGCCTACATAATCTCTATACTTTAATTGGGATGCTTCTGCCGAAATTTCATATTTGTATACCTTATCTAAAACCAAGGCGCCGCCTATTGACAGATTTCCGTAGGGTTTAAATAGTTCTTCTCGTGCAAATTCTATATATGTAGTAAAAACCGTGACGGCTTCTTTTATTGCAACTCCATCCAGTTTGTCCCATATAACTAAGGCTCCATCTCCAAGCAGTTTATAATACGAACAATTATAGCCGAATTGATTGAGGCAGGAAAGAAAATTAGCCGTAAAAGATTTAATTAAACCGAAAACAACTGTTTCATCATTATTACACATAAAGTCACTAAAGCCGCGTACATCTATACAGAGGATAAGAGAATGCGGTCTTGTTTCACCTAGGTATACATTATCAAATATATCTATAGGACCTTTTTTTAAGGCTTCCAATGTGAGAGAATCAAGTTCAACCGTATCCTTGCTTGATGTATTTAGTCCTAGTTCTGAAATTATATCATCACTCATAGAAGCATTGTAATATATATTTAAAAAAATAGCAAGATGATTTTAAAAGGAAATAAAAAAAGACCGTTATGTTAAACATCATAACGGTCTTCATTTTATATTACGGTTTAGTACATGCCCGCATACGGTAAGCTAAAAGTTTAATACATTCCCGCATAGAGTAGGCTTAAGCCTTTTAGTACATTCCCATGCCGCCCATATCGGGTGAAGGCATTGCAGGACCTGCCTGTTTTTCAGGGATGTCCGTAATTGCACATTCGGTTGTCAGTAACAGACTTGCGATTGAAGCTGCGTTCTGCAATGCGGAACGGGTAACCTTGGCAGGGTCGATGATACCGGCTTTTACCATATCCGTCCATTCCATCTTAGCGGCATCGAAGCCTACGCCCTTCTTTTCTTTAGCTTTTTCTGCAATAACTGCTCCGTCCAAACCGGCATTTTCTGCAATTTGGCGGATAGGTTCTTCGAGGGCTCGTTTTACAATCTTAAAGCCTACTTTTTCGTCCTCTGTAAGAGAGCTCATATCGGCTTTTTCTAGGGCTGAGATAGCCTGAATCATTGCAAGACCGCCTCCTGCAACGATACCTTCTTCGATAGCGGCTCTTGTTGCCGAAAGAGCGTCTTCAACTCTGTGCTTTTTCTCTTTCATTTCAACTTCGGTTACGGCACCAATCTTAATAACGGCAACGCCTCCTGAGAGCTTAGCTAATCTTTCTCTTAGCTTTTCACTGTCATATTCCGAATCGGTTGCATCAAGCTGAGCCTTGATCTGGGTAACTCTGTCTTTAATATCCTTGGATTTTCCGGCTCCATCAATAATCATCGTGTTGTCTTTATCGATTTTTATGCTCTTTGCTTGACCCAACATTGAAATTTGAGCTGCTTCAAGCTTAAAGCCTAATTCTTCCGAAACAACTTGTCCGCCCGTTAAAACGGCAATGTCTTCAAGCATTTCCTTTCTTCTGTCGCCAAAACCGGGTGCCTTAACTGCACATGTCTTTAATGCTCCTCTGAGGCTGTTTACAACCAAGGTTGCGAGGGCTTCACCTTCAACATCTTCTGCGATAATTAAAAGAGGGCGGCCTGACTGGGCTACCTGCTCCAAGAGGGGGAGAAGATCCTTCATTGTTGAAATTGATTTATCATAGATGAGGATGTAGGGATTTTCAAAAACGGTTTCCATTCTGTCTCTGTCGGTTACAAAGTAAGAAGAAATATATCCCCTGTCAAACTGCATACCTTCTACATAGTCTGTAACGGTTTCCATTGTCTGGGCTTCACCTACATCGATAACGCCGTCCTTTCCTACCTTGGCGATAGCATCGGCGATGATTTTACCGATTTCCGCATCATTGTTTGCAGAAACGGAGGCAACGTGGGCAACTTCTTCCGAGCCCTTAATTTCTTTTGAATTTTTTTGAATATCTTCAACGGCAATAGCTACAGCCTTGTCAATACCGCGTTTTAATTCAAGCGGAGTCATTCCGGCAGCTACAGCCTTTAAGCCTTCTTTTACCATGGAGTATGCAAGAACGGTAGCTGTTGTGGTTCCGTCTCCTGCAACATCATTTGTCTTTGTTGCAACTTCTTTTAAAAGCTGGGCACCCATATTTTCAAATTTGTTTTCAAGTTCAACTTCGCGTGCTACGGATACACCGTCTTTTGTAACTGTAGGGGCACCGAAGCTCTTGTCGATAAGAACATTCCGTCCCTTGGGGCCGAGTGTAACCTTTACTGCATTTGAAATTTGTTCAACACCGGCGAGAAGGCTTTTTCTAGCCTCTTCATTAAACAATAATTGTTTAGCCATTTTAGTTCTCCTTAAGAATCTATATTAATTTATTAATTATCTTGGGTATAAGATACAAAAAAAACGGTAAAACGGCAAGAGGGTGGGGGAATTGCCTTTATGCCGCTCTCTTCTTTAATTCTTTTTGTTATTAAAAAATGCTTTTTCCAAGTTCGGCTGCAAGACTGTTGCCCCAAAAAAAACCCTTGTCGGTAAATTTATAATTTTTTGAGCCTTCATCTTTTTTGATCAAAGCCTCTTTTTCCAATCCGGTAAGCATATCATAGATTTTATCCGACTCTTCTTTTGTCAAAAAACTTAAATCCAACAATCCTTCTTGAAGCTGTCCTGAAAATTTTTTTATTCTGCGGTAATCTTCGCTTATCCACATACCCGAAGTTTTATCAAGGCCGTTAATTTGATCCGCAAATTTTTCTTTGTCGAGGGGATTCATTACGGCCGTATTATTTACGAAGCCTCCGGCTCCGGCTCCTACAGGAAAAATATCGCCGCCTAGGTGCCCGCTTCTGATATATTCGTAGTTGTCTCTGCCGGGTTTTACAAGTTTTGTTATCTCTAAAAAATCGTAACCTGCCTTTCGGCTCTCTTCCAAAATGGTCAAAAAGAACTCTGCATCCTGATGAAGCGTTTTTTCGGCATATTCTTCTTTATCAACACTGCGGCCTATCTTAGAAGTATCCATTACGATGAGAGAGTAAAAAGAAAAACCTGCAATATCTAAGGCAAAGGCCTTATGTAAGTCCTCCTTTAATATTTCCTTTGTTTCACAGGGATAATTATAAATAATATCGATGTTGACATTTTTAAAGCCGGTTTTAAAAGCTCGTCTCAAAAAATTTTCCGCATTTTCGCCGTTTCCGATTCTGCCCAATGTTTTTCGTCCTTCATCATTAAAGGTTTGAATACCGGCACTTATTCTGTTTAAACCGTTTTCAAAAAGAATTTTAAGCTTTTCGTCATCTAATTCAGAAACGGTAGTCTCCATCGAAATTTCGGCATCTTTTGCTATGTTAAAATTTTTTTGAAGAGCTTTAAGTATTTCGGCAAGCTGTTTTGCAGGCAGGGTTGTAGGTGTTCCGCCTCCGAAATAAACCGAATTTATGTTTGAGGTTTTTACATATTCCGTCTTACCGTAATTTTCAATCTGCCTTATCACAAGGGCGGCGTAGTCATCCGGTACCGGGTTTATTGTCCGCCTCATGCTGCAAAAGTTGCAAATTTTTTTACAATAGGGTACGTGGATGTAAATGGATTTTTTCCCGTTTTGTGTATTGGGTTCTGAAAGGGCTTTTTCCAAAGACCTCATTCCTTTTGAATATTTCATGGAACCCATTCCTGTATCGTGATGAGATTTTTTGCGGTCTTTAAATGAACAATTTAAAATATCTTCTGCAGTCATTTATAGAATGCTCCTTATGTTAATTTTAACCGGCAGATTTTAATTATCTTCCGAAATTTTCAAATGCTTTTTTTGCATTTTCAAAATCTTTTTTATCAGGATGTTTTGCCGCCTCTTCATGGCGTTTTCTTCTTTCTTCATTCATGTAGTGCGGATGATCTTTAGGTAAGGATTTAAACATTTCGGTGAGAGCCGGATCTATTTTTCCTTGACAGCCGAATCCTGCAAGCACTTCATTTCCGTTTTTTGTTAAAA
Organism: uncultured Treponema sp.; assembly: GCA_905372345.1. Lineage (GTDB taxonomy): Bacteria > Spirochaetota > Spirochaetia > Treponematales > Treponemataceae > Treponema_B. Next base: position 4,339 of record CAJPPE010000071.1, read on the forward strand.
GCTCCTTTGCGCTTTTATGGCAATCTTCCGCATGGGGAGAATCGGGATAAGCTCCCAATGTAAAGAAATAGCCCGTTTTTTTGTTTTTAATCGTTTCCATAAAATTTAATGCTTCTTCATTTGGAAGACCTTTATCGATCCAAAAACCTACAATGACCGCATCATAATTGTTTAAGTCTTTAACTTCGCTCACTGCAAAAAAATCGGTTCCCTGAGGAAGAGTTTTTAATATGGCTTCTGCTACAGCCTTGGTGTTTCCAGTTTTACTTGAATAAGTCAATAAAATTTTCATAAATAATTCTCCTAATTAATTTTTGATTTAGATTTTGCCTTTTCTTTTAGGCAATACGATCGGAAAATGTTCCTCTTCGTCATAAATAACTTTACAGTCTATACCGTAAATTTGTTTTATAAGTTCTGAAGTAAAAATTTCTTGCGGTGTCCCTTTTTTGTAGAGTTTGCCGTCTTTTAATACGATAATTTCATCGCTATATTGTGCTGCCTGATTTAAATCATGCAATACCATAATAATCGAAAGATTAGTGTTTCGATTTAAATCGTAAACAAGGTCCAAAAGTTCCAGCTGATAACCTATATCCAAATAGGTGGTAGGCTCATCCAGCAGTAGCACTTGAGGCTGCTGTGCCAATGCCATTGCAAGCCAGACACGCTGTCTTTCGCCGCCTGAAAGCATGCAAACTTTTTTTTCGGCAAAGTCGACTAAGTCCGTTTGGATAAGGACTTGTTGTAAAATGTCTTCATCTCTTTTTTCAAATTGCTGGTACCATTTTTTATGCGGACATCTGCCGAAGTATATCAGATTTTTTACCGTAATATCTTCAGGCGAGATATTGTGCTGCAATAAAATTGCCAATCGTTTTGCAAATTCCTTTTTTGATACTGTTGCGATATCGGTATCGAAAAGGGATATTTGGCCGCATGCAGTATTTAAAAGACGTGCAAAACTGCGTAAAATGGTTGATTTTCCGGAGCCGTTAGGCCCTATTATCGAAATAATTTTTCCTTGTGTAAAATCCGCAGAAAAACTTTTTACTACATCTTTTTTATCGTATCTTAACGAAATATCTTTTGCAGAAACAGCTGTCATAACAAAAGTACCTCCTTATCTCCTTTTACCGGAACTTCTCAGTAGGTATAGGAAAAACGGTGCTCCGAATATCGACATTACAATTCCTACAGGCAATTCAATCGGTGAAGCAATAGTGCGAGCAAAAGTATCCGCCCCGAGCAGCAAAACTGCTCCGCCGAACATTGAAAACGGTAATAGGCTCTTATAATCCGAGCCGACCAGCATCCTCATGATATGGGGGATAACTAAACCTATAAAACCGATGATTCCGACAGTCGAAGTCGATATCCCTGCCAAAAAAGCCCCGATAATCGAAAGAAATACACGGCAGCGGTTGACACTTACCCCAAGACTTTTTGCTTTTTCATCTCCCAGCAATAAGACATTCGCTGCCCTAATACAAAGAAGAGCAAGTATCAGGGCAGGAATACTGTATACAATAAGCACTTGAAAATGCCGCCATGTTTTTCCAGACAAACTTCCGTTAAGCCACATCAACGCACCTTGAAGCCTGTCGCTAAATAAAATGGTAACCAAACCGGTAAGGCTTCCCAAAAGAGCATTGATTGCAACTCCCGATAGAATAATCCGTACGGGAGTAAACCCGTCTTTCCATGCTAAAAGATATATTAAAAAGGCTGCAAATATCGCCCCGACAAAAGCTGCAGGCGGAACCAAGTATGCATACTGAGGAAGAGCGAGCATCAATATAACCCCGGCGACACTGGCCCCTGCAGAAACGCCGATAATACCGGGATCCGCCAAGGGATTTTGCATAACCGCCTGCATCAAAGCTCCGGCAGATGCAAGATTCATTCCGATGACGAGGGCAACAAGGACACGCGGAAGCCTCAAATCAAAGATTACATCGGTAACGAGCTGCTCCCCTCTGCCGAGCAGGGTCGCCCAAATTTGTGCAAACGAAAATTTGAGCGAACCCGATGCAACAGATGAAAAAAACAAAACTATAAGTAATAGAGACAAAACAATAAAAACGGCTGCTTTTTTCACCTGTATTACCACCTACTTACTTCCATAAAAGTAGTTGCCTAAAGTTTCCAGAGCTTCCGGTATATAAGGGGAACCTGCAATAAAGAATATTTTGGTATCCAAACTATAATATCTCTTATTTTTAACGGCATCAATTTTTTGCCAAAAATCACTTTGAAATTCTTTTTCGTACATTTTTGCAGTATCTTTTGCATCACCGTGGCTGGTAAGCAAAATAATATCGGGATTGGAAGCCTTTACCAGCTCCAGATTCATAGGAATCGTAGTATTTTTAACCGTATTGTCCTTCCAGATATTTTCCGCACCTAAGACCTTTATTAAACTGCCGACAAAAGAACCTTCCGTATGTATACTCATACTGTTGGGGAAACCTGCAATAATCAAAACTTTAAGAGGTTTTTTATTTTTATTGGCAGCTTTAACCTTTGCAACCACATCTTCGACTTTTTTTACATAAGCTGCGGCTTCTTTTTGCTTGTTGTAAACCTCACCTAAGTACTTCATCGAATTTAAAATATCGGTGTAGGTTGTAGTCTGCAAAAACTCCGCAGGGATATTTAAAGCCTTTAATTGTTCTGCAATAGGTGCACCCCTATCACCGGTTGCCAAATAAAAGTCGGGGTTTACTTCCTTAAGCTTTTCAAGATCAACGCGCATCGGCATACCGATTTCCGTTTTATCCTTATACCTTGCACTTATTTCCCGTTTTGTCGAAGGTCTTGCAACTATATCGACATCAAGCATGTCAAGCATCTGTAATAGAACAACCTGTCCTACAGCAGTCCTTTGAGGAACGGATGCAGGAACCATATAGCCGTACATTTCACGGCCTTTTTCCTGTTTCGTACTGCCTTCCTTGCTTCCTCCTGCAAACAGCAGGGTACTCATACAAAGGAAACCCAAAATAATAAATAATTTGTTTTTCATAAAAAACCTCCAAAACAAAAGTTTTAACCATATTTCTTATAAAAGAAAGATGTTAGCCATAGCTAAGTTTGCAAAGGATAACATTATTTATTTTTTCTGTCAATAGGAAATGAAAAAGAAAGTGCTCGGTTTTTATCTAAAAAAAGTTCCGATTATTTAAGGAGGGTGAAATCCTTGCCGTTAGGAACTCGATATAGCCTTCTTAAAAAATCGTTTTTATAATGAAATAAGCGGAGGAGAATTACAGCTTGCCTACATTGCAAAG
>CAJPPE010000072.1 GCA_905372345.1 uncultured Treponema sp.
TGTAATTTTACACACACAATGGCAATCCCTACTTTAATATATAAATTCTATAATTCTATATTGAGCATAAACTTACGAGTCTGCGCCTTAAAATTACCGTGCAAATAAAAAAGCCTGAAATTTAGCGAATTTAGGCCAAAAACGGCTAAAAAAGCCCTTTTTCTACCTGTATCGTTACCCTTTCCGTTACCTATAAAAAATAAATTAAAAATCCATTTAAAAACTTGTTATTCAGTCTTTAAATACCTGTTTAAACACCTTTTTTTACTTAAAATATTGCAAAATAAGACTATAAAACACTTGACTTTTACCGATAATAGGATATAATATAATAAACACGGTAGATTGCTATACCGTTATAAAAGGGTTGCGTCTAAGTAGCTTTTAGCGAAGATGGGCGGGGCCCTTTTTTTATTTTAAGAAGAAATTTCTACCGTATTTAATAATAGAGCCGTTAAAATCAAGTAACAATGTCTGTGTCGGAATATTCTCTATTTCTTCTTTCATTACTTCAAGCAATCTATCTTTTTGTTTTTGTGATTGAATTTGAATATATAAAGTTCTAGCTCTTTGTTTCTCTCCGCCTTTTCTTATATGTTCCCTTATTGTACCTCGTTTTATAGTTTCTATGTGTTTCATTTCTCCTATTTCATTATCAATTAACATATCGGGGCTTGACGCAAAATCAGAACGGGGCAATAAATAAACTTTATGTCCCAAGTCTGCAAGCCGTTTAGCTGAAGCAATTTCATTGTCATTATGCTCTACTTTATTTTTATTTTCCTTATTTGTTTTAGCTATTTGAACATAACCGCCTTTTTTACCTTTATACATAACATCATAATCTTGTAATAATTCGGGGAAATAACTTTGCATGTCTAAATCCCTTGCTTGTGCAACTATATCCGCAGTAACACCGTATTTATCCGCACGCTCAAGCATTGCAGGAGTTATTTTCCACCAGCTTTCCTTTTCTATAGGATTCCCGCCGAAACCCTCTTGAGGCTTAAAATTCTGTCTTATCTGTTTCATTGGAACATTTTCAATTTCCATTCCGTGCCCGATTTCATAATCATAAACGGCTCGGAAAGTTGTCCTGCAATTAAAGTGATAAGGCGGAAATCCGTATGTACTCCAGAATGAATGTGAAGCCGCTAAGGCTTTCCCGTTTCCGGCAATAGAGGCAAGCCCACGGCAAATATCGCTTGTTCGGCCGTCTTCAATGAAAAGAAGTTCCCACGCAGGCGGCATATTGTTTTGATACTGCATGAGCCGTCCCGCATTATACGCCGACTGCATATTAGTACGGTAAACTGTTTCAAAATACCTAGCCGAAAAAGGCTGACCTGCATCTTCGGTAAAAGCCTTTATATCTTTCCAAGTTTCGGTAAAATATTCTCCTTTTTCCATTGCATGTAAAAGCCTGCCTCTAAGCATTTCGATATGGTCAGCCTCTGCAAGTCGGGCGACCGTAAAAGCCCTAAACCTTAATTTAGGTTCAAGTTCTTCCCACTCTTTTTTTATCAAAGAAACCTTACCCTTAAAAAAATCTATAGCTTCTTCAAAAGGTAAAGGCTCGACTGAAAAAGAAATATCCAAATCGGGCTGTCCTGTGTCATCTGCAAGACTTATATTCCCCGCGGCATGTTCCATCCCGATAAGCAAGGACGATGCAAAAGTATTCATTGTCATTGAGAAAAGTTCACTGTTAAAATTGGGAAGTGGCTCCGCTTTTAAATCTTCTTTTTTAGGCGGCTCACTATTTTTTGAAAGAGTATTTAAAAAGGCTTTAACCGTATTTTGAATAGCCGTTAAGAATCGTTTTTTTGAAGCGGCCGCAAGACTTTCAAGCTCCGCTGCTTTTGCTTTTTCTTGCTCTAAAACACTCGTGCGGGTAAGCGGTCTTTTTTTTTTGAAGGTTTATCCGACAAGGCAAAGCCGTCATTTTGAATTTCGGGAAGCACAAATTCGTCTTCACTGTTCTTTGGCCTCGGCAATTTATATCGAGTGTATAAGGCTTCTTTTGATACGGGAATTTTATTTTGAATTGCCTGCATGATTTCTTCAAAACTTGCATAACTTTGTAAATCGAATTCTCCTTTAGGTGAAGGAATTTCTTTCCCGAAATTGAGCTCCACCATCCAGTCTATAAGCGATTGAAACACTCCCTGCAATGCAAGAGCGTCTCCGTGGCAAACTCGCACCAAATTTTCATCGTGAACGGTCGCCTGCGCTCTTGTGCCGAATTCGCCTTCTTGTGTGCTTAATGATTGAGTTGTAAGGGCAAAGCTGATTTCCTGATTGCATGTGTCGATAAGCGTTTTATGGTCGCGCAAAGCTCCGGACATTTCAAGCACTTTTAACTCTTTTACATTTGCAAGAGCAAGTCCGTCTCCGCCGCCTAACTCGCTTAAAGTGTCGGATATAACTTGCGCATTCTTCCTAGCTTTATCTCCATCAGGAGCGTCAAACAAAGCTACCAACGACGGAACACCGGCTTTTTGTGCCGCTTTAAGCCAAAACTCCCAGCCCAGTTGTTTAAACTTCCACGGCCAATAGCACATTAAAAGGTCTGAAAAACCGTAAGGATTTTCGGCTCTCGGATTATTGCGGTACGTTAAAAACTTATACGAAGCGTTTAACTCTTCGTTTGTCTTTTTCAATACAGGAACCCACACCGATTTTTTACCGCCTTGCGTTTTTACAAAACCTATTTTGTAAACAATATCTTCGGGATACTTATTCCGTAAGGAATCGGGAACGATTTTACCTTGTCCATTTTCTTTCCACAAAACTTCGCTGAATGAGTGCCCGTATTCTATTGCCGTTAAAAATTCTTTAACATCCGTTTCCCAATTTAGATTGGCAGTTAAATTATCGCGGATAAATTCGTACACCTCATCGCTTGCGTTTCCTTGTCTAATTACGAATGGGAAACTTGTAACAATATCTTTTCTAAGCCGTAAGTGCGATCCGATTTTAGCGTCTAAAATCATTTCGTCTACAGTTCTATAAAAACTTACCTTATCCGCCCATAAATCGGCAGGGTTCGGCAAATAAGAAATAACCGACCAAAACTGATCCGGCTGTATAATCTCCATCGCTAATTCGTGTTTCATTTATTCCTCCGCATCATCATCTTCTTCTTCTTCTTCAATCAGCCACATAACGGCGGTAGCTCTGTCATTAAAGAATTCCATATTTGTTATAGGAATACTTCCGTTTTGAAAATATCCCTGTACTATTTCAAAAGGTGTATTGTATTTAAAATTGTTATCTTTATCTTCAAAGATAGAAAAATTTTGATCGAGAACGGTATACTCATAATCTTTTAAAATGTCTTTCTTTTTAAATTTAATAATAAGCCTTCTGCCGTTTTCTGTTTCAAAACCTATATATTTTCTAAAAGAACTCATTCCATTTATTTTATTTTTTAATTCAATAAAATCATTTATTGTTTTTGCTATTTCCATTTTACTTCCTCCTATTATTTAACCTCTAAACCTGCTTAATGCAGCCTTAAGCCTTGTCGGTGCCGTTTGCAGTTTAAACGCAAATACTTCGTTTGTTGTGTTTTGCGATACTTCCCAAGCGTAATAACATGCATCTTGCAAATCGTCAAATTCCGACTTGGGATACATCGTTAATTGGTCAATCGTTTTATTGTGATTTTCTTTCCATTTGAAAAAGCCGTTTTCAATTAAAGGAGATAAGGATAAGACTCTTTCTTTTCCGATACCCCGTGTTGAAAGCCCTTTAATGGGTAAGTAAACGCTCTTTTGGGCTGCAGCTTCCATAATGTGCTTTTTATAGATTGACTGAAAACCGACCTCTTCAAAGCCTATTAAAATAGGCTTATAAATTAAATATTTTTCAATCAATTTATTTACTGCCGTATCAACGGAGCAGCATTGTGCCCATTCGTCAAGCTCGTACAATTCTCCTGATTCCGCAATACCTAAAATAAAGACTGCAAATTCGTCATGCTTCCCTGCCGACGGATCGACACCCATATAAACACGCAAGGCATTTATGTCGACTGTGTTATACCGGATAAACCATTCAGGTTTAAAAATACGTTCCTCATCGCTTAAAGGCTCGTTCATATATTCGGTGCTGAATGCGGCACTGCCTATCTCTCTTTTTTTTGTATTTAATTTTTCATCAGTCCAATAAGAATCCCAAAGGGAATCACCTTGCGGCGTAAAGGCTGCAAAGCGTAAGCCTATCCAATTTGTAAGTTCACCGGCTGCAATGCGTTTTAATAAACGGCTGGGAACATCGTCGGAATGAAAAATAGTGTTTATGATAATCGTAAAAACATCTTGACCTAAGGGCATAACGGCACGCAAGAACCACTGATATATTTTATCTCTTTGGGTTAAAGTGCGGGCCGCCTCATCTTTTAAAATGTCGTCACAAATAATTAAGTCGGGACGATGCTGCCTGAACTTAACGCCTCTCACGGCAGCCTCTGAACCGAACCCTTTAATTGCAGTCTCATTTTTTAATGTAATAAAATCACTTTTCCAAACCTTACCTTCCATTGCTCCAAAGTCTTCAAAAATACAATCGTTTCCCTCAATTTCATCTTTTATGCTTTGCAAGGCTCTATTTGCCATATCCTGAGTCGCGCAAAAAATACAGACAAAATTATTTTTCTTAAAAAGAATCCGCCAAAGCGGAAACGCCAATGCCCAGCGGGTGGACTTTGAAAATCCGCGCGGTTCAATATCTACAACGGCTTTTACTTTTTCGGAGGGTATCAAATAAGAATGATACTGCTCTTTAATAAGCGGCTTAATTTCTTCAATATGCTTTTGTGTAAGGCTTTGAGTGTTTGCAATATCTATTAAAGTTTTATGGTAAGTTGCCGATTCCGAAGAAAAGTAGTGCGGCAAGTACGTTTTGCAAAAGTAAAAAAAATCATTTTCGGCTTTTGCAAGACGTGCTTTCTTTTCTAAAACCTCTTTTGTGTTATCGCCTACCAGGCAGGTTAAAATATCGCTCATTATTTAACCTCAACCTTATCGATGATTACATAAAGCCTTTGTAAAAGGTCGGTGTCGTTTTTAATTGCGTTTTGTAATTCTTTTTTTATTTCTTCCTTTGCTTTTTCCAGGGCTTTAATTGCTTTGGTGCGGTAATTGGAAAGTTTTAATTGAGCTTCTGCAACACGAGCGGCAGACTGGAATAAGTCGACGGGATCATCAAATTCCAAGCTGTCTATAGTTCGTAAGTCTTTAGCAATAAGACTTGTCATCTGCATAAGAACGGCTTCACTCATTTCCGTTCCGGGGTAGTCCTTTAAAACTTCTGCCATTGCCTTTGCAGCTTCTATTGCTTTTTGAGTATCCTCTATTTCTTCTTTATGAGACTTTATTACGCGGCGTATTCCCTCACGGCTGATTGTTACTTTAAGTCCTAGTTCCTGAATTTTTTTATTAACCTCTTCGGTAACGTAAACTATTGTATTTTTACCGCCGTCCCATTTATCAATAATAAGTTCTACAAGACCGTGTTCCTGTGCTTTACTCTTAGCTCCCATACTTGCCCGCCTTTCGATTAAGGAATATTCACTCCTGCATCGCTTTCGATATTTCCCTCAATTAAATCGATTCCCTTTGCAGTGATTTTAAACCAACGCACAAAAGAACGCTCTTTATAGGGGTGAGGAATTTCTTTTTTTTCGGCATAGCCTTTTTCTGCCAAGTATTCAAGCGATGAGATAATAACATCCCGTTCGTTATAATCATAAAATGCCCGTACAATAACCTGTTCGGGGATTCCGTCAGGATATACGGTGTGTAAAAAGGTAATAAGTTCGCCTCTCAAATATGCAGTTTTTACTTTCATTTCTGTCCCTTCCAAAGTTCAATAATTTTTTCAAGTGTCGTATTATTTTGAGCAATGATTAAATCCTGTACACGGTTCAATTCGCTGCGCCATCCGCCCATGTCTTTATAAAAATCGTCTTTCTCAAGCTTATCCATTTTTAAAGCACCTATTTCATTTTGGTGCTTTTCAATTTCTTTTTTTAATGCCGAAAAAGATTTATCGAAATTTTCTTCTAAACGCGATAATCCGATTGAAAGACTTTCTTTTAATTTCTTTTCACGATCAGAATCCTCTTCTGCATTCTTTTTTTGCTGCCGGATCAAATAAGAAATTACAAAAGCTATAATTGTTGAAATTGCTGTAGGCCCCCAATTCTGAGCGGCTATAATCAGTTGTTCAAATCCCATACTTACCGCCTTATTTGAGCAAATCCAAATCCTAATGCCGTTCCGCCTAAAATAGAAATAGGAATACTCCACCACGGAACATTCATCTTATGGTTTAATCTTTTGACTTCTCTTTCAAGTTCTAAAGAAAGTGTTTTGTAATATTCGGTATCGGGAGCACTCGCAAGCAATCCTTGTTTATAGCCTTCTGCAAAAGAAGCATCTATATTCTTGTTCATTTCGCCTAAACAAATAAGTAAAATTTTTTCCACTTCTTCTTTGCTATAATCCTGCTTCGCTAATTTTATGCTGAATCGTTTCTGCGGCATCTTGTTTAATACCATTTGTGATTGAGTGTAACTCATCTGCATTACAAGCATTGTCAACAAGATCGCTGCCATCGCTTTTTTTAATTTTTTCATAAACACTTTCCTTTTCCTTTTGAGCCTTTATTTTTGCATTATCAATTTTTTGTCTTATTTTTTTTCTGTTACTAAAAAAAATAAATACAAAGAAAGCCGCAGCCGCGGACAACACGGCTGCAATAGTTTTTACAATCTTACTAAGTATGTTTCTCATGCCACGCTTCTTTTAATTTTTTTAAAATAGCTTCATAAAAGAATACGCTTATTCCGAATATAGTCGCCCACCAAAACCAAACTTCCCGTGGAGCAAAAAAAGCACCATGCCATAAAAGGAATGCAAAGAACGCTGAGAATAAGGCAGGTATCCAGACTCGATAGCCCGTAAGCCTATCCTTCTTATCCAGCTTCTTTACGAGCTCGGTAAAGATAACCGTCAACAGTACCGCTATAACCACAAACAGCGGTAAAAATCCAATCAATGATCCCATAACAAGACCTCCTATTTATTTTTTAGCATTTATAAAATGCTTATTAAAAACTTTTCTACATCTGCTTTAAAGTTATTCCAAGCTTCATTTTTTTCGACAAAATATTTAGGGCATATTTTCCCTGTTACATCGAAGTGCCTGTAAATATCTTTTTGCGGATTTAAATTAAATTGTTTTATCAATGTAGCTGTAAGCTCAACTGCAGCACCGTATGTTTCTTTAGTAAAACGGCCCGTCCAATCAGTATGACAAAGCTCAAGCCCTATAGTGCTGTTGTTAGGATAAGAACCCAGACTTTCTTTTATTCCCTGACAGTAGGAATAAGCTCCTACATGATAAGCCATTTCGTCTACCGGCAGGCATTGTATTATTTCTCCATCCAA
>CAJPPE010000073.1 GCA_905372345.1 uncultured Treponema sp.
TAATAATACTATAGTTTTAACATGAAATTTACTTTGCATATCCTTAAAAATTATGTTATACTGTCTGGGTTAGGAGATTTCGGTTCCTGTTTATTTGTAACAAAGGAGGTCATTTAAAATGAAACAAAACAGATGGACTTTCGGCCTTGGAACTATAGGCCGAGATATGGTGTACTCTTTGATAAGCATGTACCTTATTTTTTACATGACCGATGTAATTTATGTTCCTACAAATGTATTGTGGAGTATTACGGTTATTGTTTTTGCAGCCCGCATCTTTGATGCCTGTAACGATCCGATTATGGGTCTGATAGTCGATAATACCAAAACCAAGTACGGAAAGTTTAAGCCTTGGATAGCCTTCGGAGCCTTGACCTCAGGGATTTTTACGATCCTTCTTTTTACGGATTTCGGGATTAAGGGAGGTGCTTATGCAGCCTTCTTTGGAATTATCTATCTTTTATGGGGCGTTGCTTTTACCACAAACGATATAAGCTATTGGTCAATGCTTCCGTCTTTAAGTGTGGATCAAAAAGAAAGAGAAAAAATAGGATCTATTGCCCGTATTTGCGCAAATGTGGGGCTTTTCTTTGTTGTTGCAGGCATAGTTCCCATTACAACCGCATGGGGTAATAAGACAGGAAGCCTTGCAAAGGGATATTTTTTCTTTGCAATTATGGTTACCCTAATTATGTGGTTCGGTCAAATTATAACCTTAATCGGCGTAAAAGAACCAAAAATAACAAAGCCCCAAAAACATACCTCCCTTAAAGAGCTCTTGAGCGTTATAGTAAAAAATGACCAGCTCCTTTTAACTGCTATAGCCATGACTCTCTTTATGATAGGCTACATGACCACAACCGGTTTCGGACTTTACTTTTTTAAGTATGCCTACGACGATGAAAGCATGTATTCAGTCTTTGCAATTATCCTAGGCCTTTCCCAAATTTCGGCCCTGATTATTTTTCCGGTTTTAAGTAAATTTTTTGTAAGGCAAAAAATTTATACGGCTTCGATAATAATGGTTTTAGCCGGCTACACCATCTTCTTTTTTGCTCCTACAAATACCATGTTTTTTATCGGTATTTCGGGAGTTCTTATCTTTGTGGGACAGGCCTTTATTCAGCTTATGATGCTCATGTTCCTTGCCGACTGTGTTGACTACGGCCATTGGAAATTGGGCAAACGGAATGACAGCATTTCGTTTTCGATTCAGCCCTTTATCAATAAACTTTCAGGAGCTATCGGAAACGGCATCGTAAGCGCAGTCGTCATCATTTCAGGAATCAAAGAAGCTTCATCCGCTGCCGAGGTTACAAAGGAAGGCCTTTTGATGATGAAGTCAGCCATGCTCGTCTTCCCTCTTTTTTGTATAGTCGGCAGCTACATCCTCTACCGCCTCCGCTATAAAATCGATGAAAAAACCTATGCTAACATCTTAACTGAACTTGAAGAGAGGGGCGAGCTGGTTAAAAATGAGTAAAGATTGATTTTTTTGTGTAGATGTGATAAAATATTCTCATAGTGAATTAAATTTGGACGGTGTTTTAGGTGGAATATTTCTTTTCGGGACATGTTTTTAAGAGAATGACAGAGCGAGGACTTTCTCCTGCTGTCATAAGATCTATTGTTGAAACAGGAACTATCATACAGGAATATCCAAATGATAAACCTTATCCAAGTCGGCTGATTCTTGGATTTTGTGAAAATCGTCCTATTCATGTTGTTGCGGCTTACGATGCTGATGAAGATAAGGAATATATAATTACGGCCTATGAACCGGATACAAAGTTATGGTCTGAAGGTTTTACTAAAAGGAGATAATAAATGAAGTGTCAGATTTGTAAATTTGGAAAGACTAGGGAAGGATATACTCAGGTTGTTCTTACGCGGAAAAATGCAACTGTAATTTTTCGCAATGTTCCGGCTAATATTTGTGATGATTGCGGAGAATATTATCTTGATGAAAAAACCGCAGAAGATGTATATGCTAGGGCTGAAACCTGTTTTTCTTTAGGTCAAGAGATTGCAATAATTGAATATAAGCAACCTGTTTCTGCATGAAAGACGCAGTTCTTGAAATTTTATCATAATTATGATAAATTAAGTATGAGAGGTTTGCTATGAATATATTTGAAGACATTCAAAAGCTTATTAGTGAATAATGTATAAATAGGTAATTTACTGGAAAAAAACGGTAAAAATTTATGACCTTTCTTATAGTTGAAGACGATGAACAGATACGTAAAGAAATAAAAACCTTTTTTAAGGCGGATTTCGATATTGCAGAAGCCTCATCGATAAAAGAAGCTCTATCTTATCTTGATTACGATATTGTACTCCTCGATTTGAATTTTGGCGGAGAATCATCTTTACCGCTTATTTGCAAAATAAAATCGGCTTGTATAGTTATTTCCGTTCAAGATGATGAGCCAACCATTGTCAAAGCCTTGGAAGCGGGTGCTTGTGATTATGTCACAAAGCCTTTTAGTCTCAATGTATTAAAGGCTCGGATGCATGCAATTTTACGCCGGAACAATAATCAAAATATTGATTTAAAACTGAAAAACGGAGAGCCAATAATCCTTATCGACAATAAAGAGATTGTGTTGACAAAAAAAGAATATCAAATAATGAACCTTTTTTTAAATAATTCAAGTACGGTTTTAACCCGCGGCCTTATTTTGGAGCACATTTGGGACAAGGACGAAGTCTTTGTTGAAGATAATACTCTTACCGTTACGATGAGCCGCCTAAAAAACAAGATAGGCAGCTCAAGGATAGAAACTGTGAGAGGAATAGGGTATAGGTGGAAGGGTTAAACATGTGTGGCTTAAAAATACGCTTTGCCGTCTATTTTTGCATTTTGGCGGCTCTCAGTTTTTTTGCTTACAAAAGTTATCAGACAAAATATACGCTCTCTCTTTCCGCCGTCTTACAGTATCTTCCCGATGAACAAAAGATTGAAGCCTTACAAAATATAAAGACGGGAAACATAAAAACCGAAATTCTTGAAAAACTCGGCTATCGGGAAGATAACTCCTTTTTTTATTTTGTGATTTGTGCCGGTTTTGTTTTGGTTTTAAGTGCCTGTCTTTTGGAAAGTTTTTTTTACAGGCGGCGGCAAAAAAAAGAAATAGAAAACATATCTTCCTATCTTGATTCACTGGAAAAGGGAGCGGGAAAACTGATAACTAAAAACGGAACTTTGCTTCATGATAAGCTCTACAAACTTTATACCGAACTTCTTTGTGAACGGGAAAATGCTCAAGCCGAAAAGCTTAAATTTCAAAAAAATCTGGAAGATATAGCTCACCAAATAAAAACACCCATTACGGCGATGCTCCTCTCTTTGGAAAACTCAAGCCTTACCGCCGATAATTCTCAGAAACGGGGCAGTTGTACGGATGCCTCAATGCTAAATGCGACGGTAAATTCGATGATAAAATCGCTGTACCGTTTAAATGAACTTACCGACAGGCTCCTCCATTCGGCGAGCCTTGAATCCGGAACTAAGCGGATGAAAAGATCTCCTCTTTCTGCCTATGAAGCCTGTTTGGAAGCCTATGAAGCTTGTGAAAATCTTTTTCAACAAAAAGGCATTGCCGTTCATATTGAGCATAACGATGCTCTTATAAGTGCCGACTATTACTGGATAACCGAAGCTTTTATGAACATTTTTAAAAATGCCGCCTCCTATCTTTCAAAAGGAAACTCTGTAAATGTTTTTTTTAACGAAACGCCGTTGTACACGGAAATTGTTTTTAAAGATGACGGGAGAGGAATTCAAAAAGAAGCTCTGCACTATGTCTTTAACCGCTTTTATAAAACTCCCGATTCCAATGGTTTCGGCTTAGGCTTACATATCGCAAAATCCATTGCCGAAAAAAACAACGGCACCCTTTGCGCCTACAACGAAAACGGCGCCGTATTTAAATTCTCATTTTATAAAACTTAAATTTTATCCCCTTACTTCTTCAGCTATATTCATACCTTGAAAGCGTTTTGCTCCCAGCCTGAAAAAGAAGTAGACGGCGGCGGCAATGAGGGCGATAACGGCAGCGAGTGCCGGGTAATTCATACCGAGCAAAAAGCGTTTAAACGTAAACGAAATGCTTGATGTTACATACCAAAGCGTTAAACCGGCGCAGAGAGGCAGCGCGTACAGAACCGAACGCAGCATAAAATAAAAGTAGTCGCGCATAAGAAGAGCCTTTAATTCCGCTTCCCGTATCCCGCATGATTTAAGCAAAAATATTTCGCGGCGTCGGCGCGCAAAAAACATATTTACCGCTGCGTATACGGTGGCAAGGGTAATCAGTACGCAGACGGCACAAATCGAATACATTAAAAGAGAAAGCATATCGGCAGCCGATTTACTAGCTGCCAGTAACGCTTCACCGACAACCCTAAACCGCTCTTCTTCCTGTATGTAATTTTTTAAAAGATTGTTATAATAGTTTTCATCGGCAAGCTGCGTGTTTTTATGTTCTTCTGTGCGGATATCATAAAATACCGGGTAAACACATAATCGTATTCGTTTTTCGGAGTAAAATTTTCATGCAAAACCCGATCCAATTCTTGTGCCGGAATAAAGACTACCGCATCATAGCCGCTTGCTATGTCTATATCGTATAAAAAATCGGAAGGAAGTTCTGTAATGTATTTTTCAACGGTGAATTCTTTTTCCGCCATATCGTCTCCGGCACTGCCCATTCCGTAAAGAGTAATGGGAAAAGTTTTTATGCTTTCGTCAAAATAGGGAATATATTGTGCTTTGGAAAGCTCATCTTCAAGATTTTTCCGCACACTGTTAAAGACGACAAGACCGCGGTAATCGCTGTGTCCCGTTAGGGTTTTAAAATCTTCAGGCAAAAGACCTGCAAAGTACACCGAGATAACCGCCTTACCGTTTTCCCGTTGAAAAAGTTTACCTTCCGCTTTTTTATAAAATCCCTTTTTTTTGAATTCGCTCGACAAAAACGCTTCGGGATACATAAATGCATATTTTTGCGTGTAAATTAAATAATCCTTTTTGTTTAATTGCTCTTGCAGCCGCTGAAACGGTTCGGGTATCCCCTTCCTATGGGTGCGTAAAAAAATATGAAAATCGTAAATCTGTTCGATTTCCCAATAATTGCGTTGAATATGAATTCCCGTTTCCAACAGCAAAACAAAAAAAATGACGGTAAAAGAAAAGGTAACGAGGGCAGTGCTTGCTTTAAAAAGGACAAAGTTGTTTTTACGCAATTCCCCTTCAAGGCTTTTCGCCAGTCTTTTTCGTTTATCTTTTTTAAGCTCAAAGCCGCCTTTCAGTGCTTCGATAATACCCATACGGGAAAGCTTACGGGCGGGAAGACTTGCAGAAAGTGCAACACAGATAAAGACAAAGGCTGCCGTAATAAGATTCATCGCTATGCTGAACCGATAGCCCGAAATAAGTTGATACGGAGAACTTCCGGCAGCCTTTCTTATAAATTCGATAATAAGATACGAAAGGATATTACCCGGAATAAGGCTGATAAGGGCGGCCGGCAGAGCTTGCTGCAATGCTTCTTTTACCACCAGTTTTCCAAGCTGCCTTCGTGAACAGCCGATACTTTTATACATTGCAAGCATCCGTATTTTATCAAATGCCCAAATGCGGTAAATATTTTTAAGCATCAGCACAAAGACAAAAACGCTTCCCAAGGCAAGATAAAGGGGAAAAAGCGTTACCGTAAGAATTTGATTAAGTGAAATCTCTTCGCGGTCAAAGGCTCCGTACATGGAAAGCAGCATATCGTTGACAAAAAAGACATCACGGTAGTCCTCGGTTTCCGGTTCAATTAAGGAGGCAAGGTCTTTTACGGTATCATATCCCTTCCACTTGTTTGCAAAAACAAGGGCGATGTTTGCGGCTTTTCCGTCTTTAAACGCATCACCTAAAGCCCGTGTTTTAACAACGGGATTCGCCGGAGTAAATGCACTGTTGGTTTTAAAAATACCGGTAACCGTAAAAGAGCGTTCTTCTTCAGGGCGGAACACTTCATCTTGTGCAGGATATTCTCCCGCAGAAACAATCCGTTCATTGACGGCTTCGGCGGCAGTTTCGGCTGCGGCTCCCTTGCGCTTAACAATGCGCTTTCCTGCGGTTATAGTCAATGTATCGCCCGTTGCAATGCCGAACCTTTCTTTAAATTCCAAAGAAATTATCAGTTCCGTGTTGTTTTGCGGAAAGCTCCCTTCAATCAGAACATCGCGGGTAAGCATACTGCCTTCCGCTTCTTCAAGCGTACACAAAATGCCCTTATATTGAATAGAAATCAAATCACGAATAAGGTATGTTTCCTTGACATTTTTATGGGCGGCAATAAGACTGCGCACTTCCCGTGTAACGTTTTTGCGCGTAACAGCTTCGTAGGGAAAACGCTCTTTGATTGATGCAAGACTACCTGCATAAGAAGAATAACCGATATTCACAAAGAGCGAAAAAAATATACCGGTCATCGTAACGGCGAGGAGGACGGCTCCGTTTTTTTTCGTATCGTATTTTTTTAGACCGAGTTTTTTCATACCGCTTCATCCTTCACAATTTTACCGTCCGACAATTCCACAATCCTTGAAGCACAAAGGGCAAGGCGTTCGTCATGTGTTACCATCAAAATTGTTTGATTGTATGTTTTATGTGCATATTGAAGCAGGCTCATAATCTCGTCGGTGTTTTTACGGTCAAGATTTCCGGTAGGCTCGTCCGCCAAAAGGAGAGCGGGTGAATAAATCAAGCTTCGTGCAATTGCCGCTCTTTGCTGCTGTCCGCCTGAAAGCTCATGCGGAAAACCGTTTAGCTTATTTTTTATACCGAGTTTTTCGGCAAGATTCATAAGTTTATCCTTGTCGATTTTTTGCTTATCGAGGATAAGCGGCAGGCTTATGTTTTTTTCAATCGACAAGTTCGGAATAAGATTATAAAACTGATAGACAAGTCCGACCTTCCGCCGTCTGAAAAGAGCAAGCTCATCTTCCGTGTACTGTGAAATGTCTTCACCCTGAATAAAAATCTTCCCCGAATCGGGCGAATCCACCCCTCCCAAAATATGAAGAAGGGTGCTTTTGCCGCTCCCCGAAGAACCGACAATTGCAACAAATTCGCCCTTGTTTACCGAAAGGCTAACATTGTCCAATGCTTTTACCAGTGTATCCTCTGAACCGTAGGCCTTATACACATTTTCAATACGTATAATTTCCATAAAACCTCACAATAAAAATAATAAGAATTTTTCTTTCCGGTGAACACCATAACATATAAACCTTACATTTATGTGACATTTCTAAAATATCCTGAAAAAGCCAGGGTATGTACTTTTCTATTTTGCACTGATGATTTGAGACTTTTTAAGTTCGTTTTA
>CAJPPE010000074.1 GCA_905372345.1 uncultured Treponema sp.
CTATTTAATAATCCGTCGATTCCACCCTCAGAAGCAGGAATCTCATATTGTATACATCCGCAAACCACATGAATAATTGTAACAGTTAAAGTATCTTCATCAACTGCGTAAAAGATTGAATAATTACCTACACTAAAGAATCTTATCCCACGAGATAACCATGGTTCTTTTGGATATAGATGATACCTATACGGCATAAAATTTAAGTCTTGCATTGCTTCATAAAGACGCTTAAAAACGGCATCGGCATTAATTTTTGATTTTAAATTATTTAATATGTAAGAATAAATACTACTCAAATCTTCTTTTGCTTGATCTGAAATAACAACTTGATATTTCATTAAATAAACCTTGACTTTATTTCTTCAAAAGCATCGTTTAAAGGAGTTACATTTCCATTAATCATATCGGTAAAACCTTTATTCATATTGGCTTCAAATTCTTCATCCGATTCTTTTAAAAGAGACATCTTTTCGTGTCCATATTGATACATTAAAAACTGCACATATTTGGAAATATCCTCCAAGTAAACATCCGGTAAGGTTTTTATCTGTTCAACAAGAGTTTCATACGACATAGATTCCTCCGTCAATATAAACTAACTATGATTATTTTATCGCAAATATCCGTTTTTTTCAAGTTCATTTTTTAGCTTTATTTTTACGCTTTATTTTTAAAAATCCCATGAGTCTTTTGCATTTCCCGTTATAGGTATCTTCTTACCGAGGAATGTAGGCTTCACATTGAACATTACCAAAAAGAAAGTTTTTACCCTTGCCAAGGCTTCTCTTATTTCCCAGCTTATACGGGTTTCCCTGCTGTACCTTAAAACCTCAGGAGCTTCATAGGCTATGACATCGAGGCCTAATTTTCTTCCTATGTAAACGGCTCTTGCGGTATGGAAGGCCTGTGTTACCACAACGGCATCTTCAATACAAAAGATTTCCCGGGCACGGTACATTGTTTCGTAGGTAGAAAAACCTGCATGATCCATAAAGATTAGGTTCTCATCAGTTCCGTAAATATCCTGCATAAAAATACGCATTCTGTTTACCTCATCATAACCCTTTCTTCCGTGGTCGCCTGAAATCAAAACTCTTTCAGCTTTTTTGTTTTTTAAACAATTTACGGCAGCTTCGATCCTATCCCTCACAACATGCGAAACCGTGTTTTTATAAACTTTAGCTCCGGGGACAATCACAACATGTTTTTCCGGCAAGGCGGAAATGTTTTTATAAATATAAGGTTTTGAATAGCTAAGCATGTAGATGTTTATACTTACAATTCCTATTAGAATTAAAGCAAAGAGAAAAATAATGCATAAGGTTATTTTTTTTATGTATTTGGATTTCATGTAAATGGGAGCTCCTACACTTATATTATACCATAAAAAACCGAACATGTGTATGGATGCGGGGTTTAAAACACCATCAATCCTTATTATTCTTTCCCTTGTACAATCCGTAAAAACGTGTTACAATGCAAAACCTTATTATAAGCCCAGAGGCTTTAATTTTTTTGGAGGATTGTTTTGGCTCAACCGGATTATTTGAACATTCTTAATGAAGAGCAGCTTGCGGCTGTTAAGCATCAGGGTTCTCCTCTTTTGATTCTTGCGGGAGCGGGCTCAGGAAAGACCCGGGTTATTACTACCAAGATTGCATACCTTATTGGCGAACATAATATCGAGCCTGAACGCATCCTCGCCGTAACTTTTACAAACAAGGCTGCCAAAGAAATGTCCGAAAGAGCATCTTATCTGGATAAAAGAGCAGAGCGGGCTATGATCCGAACCTTTCATTCATTTGGAGCATGGATTTTACGCATGTATGCGGAATGGGCAGGGCTTTCACATAATTTTACAATCTATGATGATGACGACGCTCTTTCCCTTTTAACCCAAGCCTCTCCCGCCCTTACAAAAAATGCAGCCCGCGGTATCATAAAAAAAATTTCGCGTGCAAAGGATTATTGCCTTCTCCCCGATGATCCGCTTTTGCAAGAGGTTGATCCTAATCCCGAGTTTGCAAAAATCTATTCCGAATATCAAAAAAGATTAAAAGAAACCGGAAATGTAGACTTCGGGGATCTTATCATGATTCCTGTTATGCTATTAAAAGAAAATCCGCAAATCAGGGCATCTCTTCAAAACCGGTTTTCCGTAATAATGGTCGATGAATATCAGGACTCGAACATAGCCCAATTTGAATTCTTAAAAGTCCTCACAGGAGAAAATACCTATATCTGTGTTGTAGGAGATGATGACCAATCGATCTACCGTTTCCGCGGTGCCGAAGTTCAAAACATATTAACATTTGCCGACACTTTTAAAAACACGAAAATAATAAGGCTCGAAAAAAATTACCGATCATATTCGGAAATTCTTGCAGTTGCAGATTCCGTCGTAAAAAAGAATACGGGCCGTCTCGGTAAAACCCTTGTGGCCGAAAGAGGAAAGGGACAAAAGCCTCATATTTATTTTTTGCCTAATCAGGAAACCGAGGCGGAACTTTGTGCCCGCCTTATATCGCAAGAAGTCGAAAACGGAGGAGCATATTCCGACTGGGCTGTCTTGTACAGGACTAACGCCCAATCTTTAAATTTTGAAACGGATTTTTTACACAAAAAAATTCCCTATCAGGTCATAGGTACCTTAAAATTTTATGAACGGGAAGAAATAAAGGATGCGCTTGCCGTTCTTGCCCTTATCTCAAACGGAAGGGACGAGGTTGCTTTAAGGCGTATCATAAATAAACCTGCACGAGGTGTAGGAGAAATTACTCAAAAAAAATTAATCGATCTTTCTCGGGAACTTATGTTTTCTCAAAAAAGCGATGAGCTCATGTTGGAGTCCAAGGACGATTATATCTCGGCCATGTCTGCCCTCATTAATTCAGTCTCCCTCACAAAAAAAGCAAAAGAAGGCTTAAAGAATTTTTTAAACACAATAAAAGAATTACGCAGTATAATAGAAGCCGGAGACATCTTTTTTAAAAAAGAAGAACCAAAGGGCGAAGGCTTGGCTCCTTTTATCTATGAGGTTTTAAAACAATCGGGCTTTGCCGAATATTACGAATCGGTAGACTCGGCTTCCGGCACTCAAAAGACGGCAAACTTAAATGAGCTTGCAAACACCGCCTCGCTTTACGATTTTTCGGTAAAGGGTTTGAGCGAATTTTTAGAACACATCGAATTGGATAGAAGCCTTGCCGGCTCCGAAGAAAAAAAAGATTCCGTAAACCTCATCACCATTCATAACACGAAGGGCTTGGAATTTAAAAACGTAATTATCACGGGCCTTGAAACGGGAGTCTTTCCCCGCGACAACGGAAACTTTGATGAGCTTGAAGAAGAAAGAAGACTTATGTATGTAGCCTGCACCCGTGCAAAGGATGCTCTCTACATGACAAGCTGTGCTTCCCGCCGACTTTACGGCAGCCTAAGCTTTACCCAGCCAAGCCGCTTTATCTTCGAAATAGATCAAGGCCTTGTAAACATATCGGAGTCTTCATCTTCTTATTCTACTTTTTCAGGAAGTTTCGGGAAACAAATACCTGCCGACTTTAGCACAAAAAAAGAAGAGCATCCCCTCCTTTCCAAATGGAAGAAGGGAGAAAAAATTTATCATGACGATTACGGCTACGGGGCAATAATTAAGGCCGATGCTTCAAGCGGAGAACTTGTAGTAAACATCCAATTTGAAACCGGCCTTATAAAACGCTTTATGCCTGAATATCAGGCAAACGATATGACAATAATAAAAGACTGATTTTACTTTTGCAGTCTGTACCATTCGGCGTATTTGGAATTTAGAGCAATAAGTTCTTCGTGAGTTCCCGATTCCAATAATTTGCCGTCATCGATTACATTTATTATATCGGCATTTTTTACTGTAGAAAGACGGTGTGCGATTATAAGTGTGGTGCGTCCCTTCTTTAAAACTTCGATACCTGCATTTATAAATTTTTCGGTTTCGGTGTCAATGTTTGCCGTAGCCTCATCTAAGATTAGAATTTTAGGATCCCTTACCATGGCACGGGCAAAACAGATAATCTGTCTCTCACCTTCCGAAAAGTTTTTTCCGTTTTCGCTCACTTCGGCATCCAAGCCTTTTTCCGACCGGCCTATAATGTTTATGCCGCCTACAGCCTTTAATGCTTTTTCGCAAGATTCCCTATTTATAAGAGGATCGTTTAAACTTATGTTGTCAAAAATCGTTCCGCTAAAAAGATAGGGTTCCTGCAAGACTACTGCAATTTTGGAACGCAGAGTTTTTAATTCAAGCGAGCGTATATCTTTCCCGTCAATTAAAACCTCACCGCCGGAATTTTCATAAAAACCTAAAATCAAATTCATAATCGTAGATTTTCCGCAGCCGGTTTTTCCGACAAAGGCTATGGTCATTCCGTCTTCTGCATTAAAATCAAGCCCTTTTAAAATTGGAATACCTTCTTTGTATTCAAATTGAGTGTTTGAAAATTTTATATCTCCTATGGGAGAATGAGGAGTACCGTTTGTTCTTTCATGTTCAAAATTGATTATCTCCGAAACTCTTCCCGCCGCAACAAAAGCGTTTTTGTAAATATTTATCTGCATAAATAATTTTAAAAAGACATCTGTTATTTCCTTGTTATAACTTATAGCGATTACAAGAGTACCGACAAGAAAATGAGCTCCCTGAAAATACAGATACCCGAACACTCCCAAGAGGGCGGCGTAAATTAAGGTTCTAATTCCTGAAATAATATTCCAAGAAAAAAGCCCTGAAAGTAAAACTATTTTCCGTTTTGATGTATATACCGGAAGATTAAATTTATCGAATTCTTTTTCTATTTTTTCCTCTGCACAAAAGGCTTGCACGCTTTCAATAGAATTAATACTTTCGTTAAAAAATCCGTTTAATTCTCCGATTGAACTCCTATAACCCCGTGTCGGCTTGTCGGCTTTTTTTAAATAATACCAAGCAAGAAAATAAATAATCGGCAGGTAGGCAAAACTCGCTCCAAAAAGATAGGGGCTCATAAATGCCAAACGGATATATAAAACTATGCACAACAAAACTACACTAAATACCTCGCCCAAAACCGAAAAGTATAAATCGCCTACTGCATTTATATCGGAAGAAAAACGGCTCATTATATTTCCCGAAGTCATTTCATCAAAATGTTTCATCTTTAAATTTAAAAGATGACCGGCCATATCCATTTGAATATGCTCGCAGGCAGTATTTGCAATTTTTCTAAAAAGCAATGTTTTTACATACATCGATAAGAAAAATAAAAAAGCAGTACCCAAAAACAAAAGGGCGTGTTTAATTAAAAAATCTTTTAAATCCGGCATATTTACAAGGTCGGCATTTATAACGCTTGCCGTAATTGTAGGAAGATAGGCTGAAGATGCAATAAAAATTCCTACTGCAACAAAGGCTGCAAAAACATAAGTCTTGCAGTATTTTAGGTACGAAAGAAAAAATCTGTAATTTACTTTGAGTTTATCGGTCTTATCTTTCATCTTTTTTCCCTCCATCAATTTGCAGGTCTGCATCTTCAGCTTGCATAAGTTCCGCAGAATGGCTGTGCTGGTACTCAAACTGCTCCGCATACCAGCCGCCTTCTTTTATAAGTTTTTCGTGTGTTCCTTGTTGAATAATTTTACCGTCATCCAGCACAATTATTTTGTCTGCATGCTGAACAGCCGAAAGACGGTGTGCCGATATAATGCAGATATTAAATGAAGAAGATTTTTTTAGGTTTTCGATTATCTTAACTTCGGTGTCCGCATCGACGGCAGAAATTGCATCATCCAAAATTAAAACTTCCGGTTCTTTAAGAAGAGCACGGGCAAGGGCAATTCGCTGTCTTTGCCCTCCTGAAAGCATAACTCCCTTTTCTCCTATTTTTGTATCGATTCCATTTGTAAGTTTTTCGATGTCGCTTTTTACATCAGCTGCTTCCAAAACCTTTAATATTTTTTCTTTTTCAATTTCCTTTTCATAAAAACACAAGTTTTCGCAAACGGTTCCCGATAAAAGTTGAGGACGCTGACTTACATAAGCGGTCTTATTTCTAAAAGAAAAAATATCGCAATTTTTTAAGGGAATATTATTTACGAAGATGTTTTCATTTTGAGGATACAGGCTGAAAAATTGTTTTATCAAACTTGTTTTACCCGAACCGGTTTTTCCGGTAATTCCTAAAATTTCTCCTTGTGAAATCTCAAAGGAAATATCTTGTAAAACTTTTTTTTCGGAATCGGAATATTCAAAGCTGAAATTTTTAAAAGAAATTTTTTCTATCCTTTCAATTTTTTCTTTGTTTTCCATGGGCGGAAATTCGTTGTTATCTTTTATAAGAGCATTTATTCTATCAATAGCTGCATCTGCCGACTTTTGAATTTGTAAGTAAAAGCCACTTGCCATTCCGCTCCATGCAATTATTCCGACAAAAACAAAAAACGAAACAAGATTGCCTGAAGTAATTTCTCCTATGCGAACAAGATAGCCTCCGTAGCAAAAGGCTATTATGACACAAAGATTTGTAATAAAAGCTGTACACGGCTGCAAAATGGAAGTGAGTTTAACTTGTGCATAAAGAACCGAAAAATAATTTTTAACAATGGAAGAAAGTTTTTTTAACCTGACTTGTTCATTCACATAACAACGGATAAGTTTTATTCCTTCGGCAAGCTCCAAAATACCTTGGTTGACCTTGGAAAATTCCGCATAGGTTTTACTCGCTCTATCCTTTATTACTTTACCCAAATAAAAATAAATAAGAGTTATAAGCGGTATTGGAAGGACGACTGCAAGGGTCAGCTTCCATGAAATTAAAACCGACATCATAAAAATTGTAACTCCGGGATAGGCAAAGGAATCCATCAGCATTACAAAGCCGCTAGCAAAATAATTTTCTATGGCAGCAACATCATTTGAGGTGCGTGCCAAAATATCGCCTGAAGTATATTTTTTAAAAAACGGCGGAGCCTTTTTTAAAACCGAAGAAATTATTTTTTTTCTAAAAAGATAGGCCGCCCTGTTTCCCGAATTGTGAATAAAGAACATAAACATAGAACATAAGAA
The DNA here is from genome assembly GCA_905372345.1 of uncultured Treponema sp. Lineage (GTDB taxonomy): Bacteria > Spirochaetota > Spirochaetia > Treponematales > Treponemataceae > Treponema_B. Next base: position 7,079 of record CAJPPE010000074.1, read on the forward strand.
ATAACTCAAACAGGCGAAAAAAATTATCTTTACCACATACTCAATTAGGGCACTTTGCGTCATCGTGGAATTTTTTAATTCATCTACGGCAAGCCCTATGTAGTATCCCGGCACAACCGCCAAAAACTCATCCGAAAGCAAAAATAAACCTCCGAACATTCTTTTAAGCCTGATAGATTTAAAAATCTCTCCGGCTTCCTTTTGTATCTTAAACATAACTACTCCGATGTCTCTAAAATATTGTAAACTTAATCTTACAAAAAAGTATAATATATCGGAACCGATATTGTCAATAGTTTAGATA
>CAJPPE010000075.1 GCA_905372345.1 uncultured Treponema sp.
AAAAGGAATTTTAACAAATTCAGGTTTAAAAGTTTTATGATTATGCATCAACGGAATAGGCAGGGATAGTGGGGTAGAAAATCTTATGTAAAATTTTTAAATACCGCTATTGAATATTTATACTGAAATTGATAAGATGGCTTTGTATAAAAGTTTGTTGAGGAGAACTTAATTTATGGATAAATCGGCATTTAAGAAGTTAAAAAAAAGGGTTCCTATAAATATGGGAGCTATTGTTTTTGCCTGTGTCTTGGTCGGGCTTGGAACGGTTGTAAGTTTTGCAATCCCTTGGTTTGCTAAACTTATTTTAGATGGAAACGAAAGCAAACAATATCTTATAACATTAACCTGTGCAGTTTTGGTGTCGGCTGTGTTAAGCGTTATAGGCAGATATATATTTAACAAATGTGCAATTGTGTGGACTTGTAAACTTCGCTCCGATATTGCAGACCATATTTTCGGTGTTAAAATGAAATTTTTTAACAAAAAAAATTCCAGTGAATTAAGCAGCGAGATATTAAACTTTACCGAAAAAATAAAAGACCTATTTACTTCAACTACAATGCATCTGATATCGATAGCTATAAGTTCCATAAGTGTTGCGGTTCTTTTTGTTTTAAGCTGGAAACTCACATTAGTGATGATGGGTTCTTTGCTTGCTCTTGTTATAGTTATTTCACCTATCAGTTCTATGAACTCTAAGGTGTACAAAAAAAATCAAGAAGCTCTCAATAAACTTATCGGTGCTTTAAGCAGTATTTTTTTAGAAATAAAACTTGTTAAAAGTTATACAGCCGAAAAAACCGAAGCAACGCGGATAGGTAATTTAAATACGGAAGTAAAAAAATTATCGGTTAAATCCGTTAAGATTGAAGCCGGTATAGAGCCTGTCATTATGACAATCTTTATACTAAATTTGTTTTTTATCTTTGTATACGGCGGTTCATTGGTTGCTAAAAATGAAATGACCATAGGTGCCTTGATAGCATTTTGTTTATATCTTTTTCAAATAATTAATCCCATGGTTAATATAGGAAACTTTTTTAAGGACATAAAAAGCTTAAATGAAATATCGGATAATATCGTAAAAATATTTGAACTTGAAACCGAAGAAACCGGAACAAAACCTGTAGGTGATGTTTTAAAAACCGAAAGCATTAAATTCGATAATGTTTCATTTAAATATGACGATGATGCGGTAATTTTAAAGGACTTGTCTTTAGAGATAGAGCCTAAAAAAACTATAGCTATTGTAGGCCCGAGCGGAAGCGGTAAGTCTACTCTTTTTAGTTTGTTGGAACGCTTTTATAATGAATATGAAGGAAGTATCAGTATTGGAAACACCGATATAAACGAATTTGATTTAAAGGACTGGCGTAAAAAAATAAGCTATGTTCAGCAAATAAGCTCAACGACAGAAGACAGTATTCTTAACAACCTTACTTACGGAAATGACGGCCCTGTTCCGCCCGAACTTATAGAAGCCTCTCTTAAAAAAGCAGGTATATATGATTATGTAAACAGCTTACCCGAAAAGTTAAATACCATTGTTCAAGAAAAGGGAAGCAACTTTTCAAGCGGGCAGCTTCAGCGTCTTATGATTGCAAGAGCCTTAATCAAACAGCCGGATATTCTCCTCCTTGATGAAATAACTGCGAGCTTGGACAGTGAAAATGAACTTTTGGTAAAGACTACTTTAGATTCTATAAAGAACGAAAAAACTATCGTAATCATTGCTCATCGTCTTTCAACGGTAACAAGTGCGGATAAGATTGTATTTTTGGACGGAGGTAAGATAACCGGAATCGGTACCCATGAGGAGCTTTTAAAAACTCATGCTCTATATGAAAAATATGTAAATAACCAATTGATATAGGTGCGGCTGTAAATACAAAAAGACGAATTTATTGGAATGTTTTTTAGATAAACTATATCTCAATTATCTTGTCGGCGATTTTTTTTGCAAAGAGTGCATCGTGGGTTACGCAGACTGCGGTGCGCTTTTCTTTTTTGACAATCGATAAAAAAAGATCGGCAACCTTGTACTTATTTTTTTCGTCGAGGGAATCGAATGCTTCATCGAGAAGAAGAAGCGGCGCGGGATAGCTTAGCGCTCTGGCAAGTCCTGTTCTCCTTTGCATTCCTCCTGAAAGCTCGGCGGGTAAAAAGTTTTCAAAGCCGGAAAGGCCTAAAGCTTCTAAATAAAAAAGCGCCTTTTTATTATTTTCAAGTTTTGAAGAATGTTTTGAATTCAAAACATATTCTATATTTTCTACGGCAGTTAGATGAGGAATAAGGCGCATGTCTTGATAGGCCATTGCATAGCTTCCGCGAGCCGGACGGTTTTCTATTCTTCCCGATTTTAATTCAAGATTCCCTGAAATAATTTTTAAGAGGGTGCTTTTTCCTGCCCCCGATTCGCCTAAAATACAGGTAACTTTTTGTGCAAGGATTTCAATATTGAGGTTTTGAAAAACCTTATGCTTTGAGTAATAAAAGGTTCCCTCATCTATTTTAATCGGCCTTTCCATTTTTAACCCTTACTGAGCGGCTTGCGACTATATCTATTCCTGTGTTCAGCACATTTTCAATTATCACATCGCCCATCTTTTTAGGAGCTTGAGTTTTGACTGTGTCTATTTCTTTCATTACATCGAAGATTAAGGCCTTAGGAATTGGGCTTGAGGTTTTTACGGGAAGGGAGGGAAGAACTCCGCCCTCGATTATTACGGTCGAGCTTATGTTTCTTCTAGGGTCTTTAATTTCCTGCATCGCGTAAAGTTCGCCGCCCTTGCATAAATTTCCTGTAACGGTAATTTCTCCCGACTCTTCTTTAAATACCGAAAGTTTGCAGCCCCGCGGACAGGATACGCATGTAAATTTTTCTTTTATCAATTCTCTATTCATCTAAAATTACCTCCGCAGTTATGTCTTGGGTTAAGCTCTTTAAGGTAATAAAGTTTAGGGGAATGTTTATCATCTCGGACGGAACCATCTGACTTGTTTTCTTTTGTGCAAGAATTTGTTCACCCGATTTAATTATCAGGCGGGCATTTCTATAAACCGAGTCAACTCTCATAAAGAGGGAAGCTCCGTCGATGTTCCCCGTATTTATTCTATTCGGAACAATGTAGCGGATTCCTTTTTTAGCCGTTGTTTTAATAAAAGCGGAACCTGAGGTGTTTGTGCCGAATTTATTTTCCGTGCTTTCACCCTTTTTATTTTTTTGGACAAAGAGGGCTGCGTTTTTTCCGGCAGTTCTGCTTTCTTTTGTAACAAAGTCTACAATGTCATGAACATGTAGAACATTTCCGCAGGCAAAGATTCCGCTTGTTTCGGTTTCCATTCCGCTATCGACAAAGGCTCCGTTCGTTATCGGATTGAGAGCTATGCCTGCCTTTTGGGTAAGCTCGTTTTCGGGGATTAGGCCTACGGAAAGAAGCACCGTATCACAGGAAAATTCTTTTTCGGTTCCGGGGATTTCCTTAAAGGAAGAATCTATTTGGGCTATTGTAACTCCCGTAACCCTGTCCTTTCCGTGGACGCAGGATATGCTGTGGCTTAAAAAAAGAGGAATACCGTAGTCTTCAAGGCATTGGGCTATGTTCCGGTTTAGGCCGCTTGAGTAGGGCATGATTTCGACAACCGCTTTTACCTTGGCTCCTTCTAATGTCATGCGGCGGGCCATAATTAAACCGATGTCCCCTGAGCCGTAGATTACTACTTCTTTTCCGACAGAAAGGCCTTCGATGTTCATAAGGCGTTGGGCCATGCCTGCATTAAAAACTCCCGATGGGCGGTAACCTTTTAGCGCGATAGCTCCTGCCGTGCGTTCTCGGCAGCCCATAGCAAGCACTACGGCTCCGGCTTTTATTTTTTTTAATCCTTGTGTGCCGATGATGGTAATTTCTCTTTCCTTTGTTAAGTCTATTACCATTGTATTGAGGAGGATATCTATGTCTTCTTTTTTTACCATGTTTATAAAGCGTTCTGCATATTCGGGGCCGGTTAATTCTTCTTTAAATTCGTGAAGGCCAAAGCCTGCATGGATACATTGATTTAAGATTCCGCCGAGCTCAAAATCCCTTTCTATTATAAGAACGGAAGATGCTCCGTTTTTTTTGGCTTCGAGGGCTGCCGCCAAACCTGCAGGGCCTCCGCCTATAACGGCGACCTCATATTCGTCCTTGCAATCTTTTTTATCGTTTATGTTTATCATTCCGCACCGCCCTTTAGTTTTCCGTAAACAATTGGAGAATTTCTTCTGTCCTTTTGAATTTTTTCAATCGGGATTTTTAATTCTCTTGAAAGGATTTGAAGCACATGGGGTTCGCAAAAGCCTCCCTGACATCTTCCCGAGCCGGGGCGTACCCGCCTTTTTATGCCGTCAACCGTGCGGGCTCCCGCGGGGCGGTGAATGGCCTCGACGATTTCTGCTTCGGTTACGGTTTCGCAGCGGCAGATAACATGGCCGTAGAGCGGATTTTCTTTTATAAGAGAATCCTGTTCTTCTGCATTAAGCTCGGCAAAATGTCTGATTGCTCTTCGATTTTCGTTAAAGTTTTTCTTTTTATTGAAGGGGATTTTTAAGTCATCGGCTTCTTTTTTTACGAGTTCTGCAACATATTCACCGATGGCGGGGGCCGAGCTCAAACCAGGCGATTCGATTCCGCCTGCATGTATAATTCCCTTGGATTTTTTTGAAGCATATATCATAAAGTCTCCCGTATCGGGCCTTGCCCTGACCCCTGCAAAAATACGGATGGTGTTTTTAAAATTGAGGGAGGGTACTGTTTTTAAAGCCTTTTCTTCTACCTGAGCCAAACCTTGGGCTGAAACGGAGGTGTCTTCGACATCGTTGATATTTTCTGCTGAAGGCCCGACTAAAAAATTCCCGTGATAGGAGGGGAGAACTAAGATGCCTTTTCCCATCTTTGAGGGGGCCTGAAAACAGATGTGCTTTACAAGATTGGTATAGCTTTTATCGAAGAGGCGGTATTCCCCGCGGCGGGGAAGAATTTTAAAATCTTCGTCCCCTGCCATCTTTGCAATCTTATCGGAGTAAAGTCCCGCAGCATTTATCACCAGCTTGGTTTTAAAACTTTTTTGTTCCGTTTTGCTTGATTTGGTTTTGATTGTATAGGCTTCGTTTTCTTTTTCAATTGCGGTAACTTCGTTTTCGGGAAGAAAGTCAACTCCGTTTATTACGGCATTTTCCATAAAGGCAGCCGTCATATCGAAGGGACAGATTACCCCGGCTGTTCCGCAGTAGAGGGCACCCAAGGCTTCTTTTGAAACATTGGGTTCTTCCTTTAAAAGCCTTTCCCTGTTCCAGATTTCCAAGCCTTCAACTCCGTTTTTTTGACCTCGTTCGTAGAGGGCAGAAAGTTCTTTTTGATCTTCTTCATTAAAGGCTATAACCAGAGAGCCTAATTGTTTAAAGCGCAGATCCAATTTTTCTTTTAAGCTGCGCACTAAAAAATTACCTCTTACATTTAGCTTTGCCTTTAAAGAGCCTTCTTTTGCGTCATATCCCCCGTGGATAATTCCGCTATTGGCCTTGCTTGTACCGCAGCCGGATTCCAATTCTTTTTCGAGGACGGCTATTTTTAATTCGTACTTGGAAAGTTCCCGTGCAATGCAGGCGCCTACGACTCCTGCCCCAATGATGATTATGTCGTACATATCCTTTGATAATATCACTATTTTGAGGCTTAGTCTATATGAAAAAAAACGATTTTTATTCGGTATAGCATTGACTTTTTTTTTAGATTCTTATATAATCAAAACTCGTTTTACGGGCCATTAGCTCAGCTGGTAGAGCAACAGACTCTTAATCTGTGGGTCGCAGGTTCGAAGCCTGCATGGCTCAAATTTTTGACTATTTTTTATCTACGATTTGCCAATAGCCGTTTTTATCGGCACCGATGCGTTTGATTATATTTTGTTCTTGCAACTTTTTCATATTTTTAATTATATTAAGACGTGCTATTCCTACGATTTCGGCAAGTTCTTCTTGAGTGATGTATGGATTATTTTTTATTGAATCTATAATTTTTTGTTGATTTACAGTAATCTTTTGAGTAATCTTTTGAGTAATCTTTAATTCGGTTGTAATTATTTCTTTTATTGTTTTTAAAATAATCGATAACATAAATTCAATAAATTCCGTACTGTCTGCATTGCTGTCACTAATTCCCAATGCCTTGTAATATAGTTTTTGATTTTCTTTTATTAAAGTTTCAATAGGCAGCCATGCAAAAATCGGTTTCCATTCCGTTAAGATTACGGTTTGCCATAGGCGTCCCATCCTGCCGTTTCCGTCTTCAAACGGATGAATAAACTCAAACTCATAATGGAAAACGCAGCTTTTAACTAGAGGGTGAACATCAGTGCCTTTAAGCCAATCGAATAAATCGCTCATTAAAAAAGGGACTCGATCGGCAGGGGGGGCTACATGTACTACTCCTTTTCCGTCAAAAATACCGACTCCTCCTTTTCTATATTTACCGTTGTGTTTAACGAGGTCGTTCATCATAAGCTGATGAGCTTTGAGTAAATCGTTTTGCTTATAAGGGTTCAGGTTTAAAAGTAATTCATAGGCTTGAACGGCATTTTTTACTTCTTGTATTTCATTCGGCGGTCCAAGCACCCTTTTCCCTTCGATGATTGCGGTAATTTGCTCGATAGTCAAAGAATTATTTTCAATAGCCAATGAAGAGTGTATTGTTCTAATTCGGTTTTTTTTTCTTAATTGGACTGTCCGTTCGGTATTTTCGAGGGTGCTTATTTCTCCGATTTTTTCAGATATTTGAGAAATCAAATTTATAGCTTTTGACGTAATTTTAAATGGAGGTTCGTAACTCATACCCCTCTATTATAGAAGATTTTTAAGATATAGTTAAGGGGTTTTAAATTTTAGCGGTAATTCTCTGCCAAGGCTGTAAGATATTTTTCGGTGAGGGTAAAGGCTTCGCTATTAAGAGTTTCAATCTTGTCATCAGCGGTATGCATTAACTGCCATGTAAATGGAATTATTTTTTCGAAGGGGGAACCTTGAGGCGGTTTTTGATTTTTTATTACCATGTCCGTGAGTTCGCCCATGGCAGTTTTGTTTTGTCCGGTGAGTTTTTCTTTCGGGAGGCAGTGTAAAAGAGTCTCGGCTTCTTTTCTTGGAAGAACGGTTATGACCTGTGCAAAAAGGCCGGCGGCGATAAAGCCTGCATTGTCGCTGTAAGCCGTAAGCATTGAAAGCCATTTATTGGGACAAGCTCTTTGAGCTAGAAGACCAGCCCTCTTATGCAGCTCGTCGAGCCTCTTTGTCTTTGCTTTATCCCGTCCGAAAA
>CAJPPE010000076.1 GCA_905372345.1 uncultured Treponema sp.
GGCTAAATAAGCTTTAATCTGAATATTTTAGAACTTCCGTTCAATTTAAAGGGCGGAAGTTTTTTTATGTATTCCCAACTTTTTCCGCATTTTTTTGACTGTTGACCATTTTTATAAATTATGTAAAATCTATTTTATGGCAAAATCGTTTTTAAAAGATGTGCTTTTAGGTTTTTCCTCCTTATGCGATAGAACGGCCGAACAAAACTCCAATAAAAAGGCCGGCCAATCGCCCGCACCTTTGAAGCTCCTGCTTGCCGTTTCAGGGGGCGCCGATTCTATGGCCATGCTTTCTGCCTTTTTGGAATTGAAGAGCGATATAAATGCCGAAATTTTTGTACTGACCGTAAACCACAATATAAGACCCAAAAAAGAAACCTTAGGCGATGCCCAATTTGTTTTAGACTTTTGTAAAGATAAATGTCCATGTATCTTAGCTGAAATTCCTAAAAATACGGTATTTGATGAGGCTAAGAATAGAAAAACGGGAATTGAAGATGCTGCCCGCTTTTTAAGATACAATGAGTTTGAAAAGGCGGCTGATTCCTTAAACGCCGATTATATTTTGACAGCCCATAATAAAAACGATAATTATGAAACGGTTTTGATGAGGCTCTTTCAAGGCTCAGAGCCTGAAGCCCTTATGGGGATTTCTCCAAGACGTGGAAGATTTATTCGGCCCATGCTTAATATCAGCCGCTCTGAAATAGAAAAAAATATTCCGTGGAAAGAAGATGCCACTAATCTTGAAACCTCATATCTTAGAAACAAGGTCAGACATAATCTTCTTCCTGCTTTGACCGTCTGCTTTGACGGCTGGCAAAGAGGTTTGGATAAAAGTTTGGCGAAGATAAGGGCTCAAAACGATTTTATTATCGCCTCTTATAATGCAAAAAAGGAAACATGGGTATTGGATAAAAAGGAAGAGTGCTGCCGATGTAAATTTCTTTTTTTTGTAAGCCTTGAAGAAGCCTTAAAACTTAAATTTCTTCAAGAAGGCCTTATTCTTTTAAAGGGGAAAAGAAGAATTCCTTACTCTGTCTTTGACGATTTGATGAAGCTTTCGGATACTAAAAAGATAATTTTTTCGGGCGGCTTTTGTATCAAAAAAGAAGGAGATGAGGTATTTCTTTTTAAGGCCGTAACCGAAGAAAAGACAGGCGAAGTTTTTTATTCTATCTGGATTGATAAGCCTTGCACCTTTGATAGTCCCGCCGGAACTTTTAAGGCCGTAAAAAATGAAGACGGCTTTTTTATAGTGCATAAAAGCGATAAGACTTGCGGTATAGGTCCTTTTAAGTCTCCGTTTTGTGTTCGTTCACGCCTCTTTGGAGATGAAATAGAGACATCTTCGGGTTCAAAAAAATCGGTAAAAAAGATTATAAATGAGTGGAATATAGACTATGAAAATAGAAATATTTTGCCGATAATCGAAGAGGGCGGGGTAGTTAAAGCTATATACGGAGCCGTTTTCGGCAAAAAAAATTGGTATGTTTTAGGAACTTAGGAGTAAAGAGATGAAATATTCCTGTAGATTTAAGTGTTTTAAACTCAAGCATAGATTATGTGCTTTTTTTATTTTAATTTGTGTAGGTATTTATGCAAATCAAAGTGAGGGGGTAAATTTATCTGCCGCCTTATCATACTTGCAGAATTCCGCTAAGCTCTTTACCGAAGAAAAATGGAAAGAAGCCTTGTTTGAAGCCCAGCTCGGTGAAGTCTATGATCCGAAAACCGCCGATTTTTTATATATTCAGGCAGTATGCAGCTTAAAACTAAATTATCCTAATGAAGATATATTGCAAAAAGCCGATGCAGCCTGTACCGATGGAATGATCTGGCGATTATACGATATAAATGCCGGCCGCTTATTGGCGGCTCAAGTCAATGCAAGAATGTTAAAATACAAGGAAGCTCTGGAGCTTGTCAAGCTTTTACCCTTTGAATCTGCCGAGTCGGACTATGTAAGGGCGGATGCTCTCTACGGGTTAGGCCGGCATGAAGAGGCGAAACAGCTTATTTCCGAAGCTCTTGACCGATGGGCCTTTAATTCCTCTTTTGCAAAATTATTCTTTTTGCGTGAACGCGGAAAAAAAGTGAGCTTTTTCGGTAAAAAGTTGGCCGGACATATAATTTCCCGCCTTTATGCGTGGCAGGATGAGGATCCGTCTCTCCTCTTGCTTGCAAGTCCATTTGAAACAAAATCGGAAGAAAATATCAGAAGGCTGAAATTATACAGAGGTATGTACTTACCTTTTACAGAATCGCATGATCTTAACGACTTATATAACCGCTCTTATTCTACCTTGCTTTGTCTAAGGTACGGTATAATAGATGAACAAACGGCTGTAAACGAATTTTTATCGGCTAAGGTTTATTATTTTAACCCGATTTTGAAGGAGTATGTTCTTACTCAGGCCATGTATGAATCCCATTTGGTAGAGCTTTTACGTTTGGTTGCAAATTCCAAATTAAGAAATGAGCTTAAAAACTTTTTATCGGTCTATGAAGGTTTGATTGTTGATGATGAAAACGGGGATCTGATTATAGATTCTAAAATTTATTATAAAAACGGCAGACCTTGGTGTGCCGAATTTGATAGCTTCCAAACAGGATATCCCGAATACACCGTAGAATGTAACTTCGGTATTCCCTCCGTAATTCACGGCAAAAAAAATGAATATTCGGTATCCTATGATTCGTATCCGGCTGTTAAAAATTGTATCAAAGACGGTAAAAACTACACTATGCGGCCGCTTGATCTTAATTGGGCCCCGATAGAATTAAAAGAACTAAATCTAAAACTGTACGGCATGCACCAAAAACAACAGGCATTTTTTTCTTTAAAAGTAGGCAAAAATGTAAGAAGTCTGCATGAAGGTACATTAACTTACTCCGCGGCATTTTCTGAAGAAAATACTCCGTACATAAACGGAGGCGTAAAAAAAGTATTCTTTGATAAGGGTATCCCGATAAAGGCCGAGGTAAGCGTTTCAGGAGAGCTGTATTCTCAAACAAATTATAGAAACGGCTTACCTGTTTTTGAAAACATAGATAAAGACGGAGACGGTTATTTTGAAACAAGGATTGAGTATGATCCAAAGGGTGTATTAAAAAGGATAGATATCGATTTAAATAAAAATAAACTCTATGAATATTCCGAATACCATCAAAAAGACGGCTCCGTTACAAAGGTTTGGGACAGCGATGAGGACGGTTCCTTCGAAATTACATATACGCAATATGAAAATGGGGACTCTAAAACGGAATGGATTCACCCAAAGCTTAATAAAAAAATCCGTGTCAGTTATAAAAACGGCAGGCCCGTCCAATTATTTGACGGAAAAGAAAACCTTATTCTTATTCCTTCGGATAAGGGGAACTTATTTTGGCTTAATCGAAGTCCTGTAAATATTGAAAAAGTAAACGAAAAAATTATAGAAATATTTAACCAAACGAGCCTTCCGGTTGTTTCCTATGTGTTTAGTATAAATAATATTGAAGTTTTTGCCGTGCGTTCGGGAGGATTTGTTTTTGCTGAAATCATCAACGACTAAAATAAGTTTTTTTCTTCTCTTTTTGCTGATTTTTTCTTGTACTTCAAACAAAGAAGTTTCTTATGTGGATTATTCGGATAGATCCAGCGTATTGTATCAGGTCGATTATACGGAAAAGCTCCTTAAATCCGGTAAGATAGCGGATGCTCTAATCCGCTCTCAGATTCTTCATCTTAACACAAAAGATTTTGAAGAGGTTGACAAGATTAAATCGGAATCAATAGAAAAAACGGAAGCCGCATTTTTACAAAGTATAGAAGAAAAAAATTGGGATGAGGCTGTCAGGTATTTTAGGTCTCTTACCTCAATCGGAAAACGCCCTGCCGGATGGACGGAGGAGCGTATTTTTGAAGAAAGGAATATTTTATGGAAAAAGAATACCGATCTTCCCTTATTAAATTTACAAAATAAAAAAAATCCTTCAGCCGGTTCAGCTTCTTTTCCTCAAAATATAGATGAGATGATAAAGGGCTCTCTTACCGTTTGGGTGGATAGGGGAACACGCATACAAAGAGGTTATGCCTCGCCTGACATCGTTATCGGTTCGGGCTTTTTTATAGATTCCCGCGGTTATTTTATTACGAATTATCATGTTATTCAAAGCGAAGTTGATAAAAAATATAACGGCTATTCAAGGCTTTATATTAAGTCACCGGATAACCCAAATATAAAAATTCCGGCAAAGGTTGTAGGCTGGGATCCTCTTTTTGATTTAGCCTTGGTAAAGACCGAGTACACGCCTCAGTTTATTTTTAATCTGGGTTCTTCAAAAGATTTAGGAGTCGGAAGCCGTATTTATGCAATCGGTTCTCCGGCAGGTTTGGAAAAAACCCTTACCTCAGGTATTGTATCGGCAAAATACCGAAGGCTTTTTTCTATGGTAGATATAATGCAGATAGATGCTGCCGTCAATCATGGGAATTCGGGCGGACCGATAGTGGATGATAAGGGTCTTGTTCAAGCTGTAGTATTCGCCGGTCTTGAAAGAAACGAGGGCCTTAATTTTGCAATCCCTGTTGAGCTTTTAAAGGCTGTTCTTCCCGATTTGTATAGGGGCGGAGAAGTTAAACATTCTTGGCTTGGCTGCCACGGTCAAAACCGAAAGGGCGGTTCGAGTAATGCCGGCGGAGTTCCGAACGGAGTTCTTGTAAACTATGTTCTTCCTGACGGCCCCTTTTCAATTTCAGGTATAAATGAGGGTTCCGTAATAAAAGAAGTTAACGGTATTCCTGTAAATTCGGTTGAAGAAATACAGGCAAATTTATTGTCTATAGCTCCTGAAACCATTGTCCTTATTAAAGGCTATCAAAAAAATGAAGCAGGTATTTATGAAGAAAAAACTTGGCCTGTTTTATGTGCCGAACGTCCTCTCTATCCGGGAAATTCCGTTTTTAGAAAGGACAGTATAGCAAGAGCTATGCTTCCCGTTTTCGGCTTTAGACTTGAATCGGTGGGAAAAAAGAATTCTTATAGGGTTGCAGAGGTTATCCCCGGAAGCTTTGCCTATGAAAATGCCTTTGGTGTAAATGACTATATTGAGATTAACGGAAAAAGATGGAATAATGAAAACGAAGAGATTATTCATGTAAATATCTATACAAAAAAGGTTAGAGCAGGTTATATGGACAGCTTTATGGTTTTAAGTGCCTATCTTGATAATCCCCTTTTCTTTTAAAAACATAGAAATTTTTTATTAAATATATTTTTGAATGATGCGGTTTATAAAATTTAACCTCTTACAATTTATAAAACGTCAGTCCTTGATTTTTAAGCCTCTTTATAGTAAAATTACTTGCTTACAAGACCGAGGAGGGGTAAATGCCTAAGATAAGTTCAAAAACAATCGATGCAGTAACCGAAATGACAGATATTGTATCCCTTGTCGAGAACTATACCCGCTTGGAAAAACGGGGGGCAAATTGGTGGGGCTGCTGTCCCTTTCATAACGAAAAAACTCCTTCCTTTAATGTTGTTCCCGATAAAAAAATGTATTATTGTTTCGGCTGCCACAAGGGCGGCGGAACAATCAACTTTTTGATGGAAATGGAAAAGCTATCCTTTATGGAAGCCGTAGAGCGGCTTGCAAAAAATGCAGGCATTGAGGTTATCTATGAAGGCGGCTCCTATGTTCCGGACGAAGGAGCAAAACTTAAAGATGATATTTTAGAGCTTTATGACAAGGTAGCAGGGAGCTTTCACTATCTTTTAACCCAAAATCCTCTGGGGAAAAAAGCCCTTGATTACCTCCTTTCCCGTAACGTTTCTCCGGAAATAATCGAAAAATTTAATTTGGGCTATTCTCCAAAGGATAGAAAATGGCTCCATAGTTTTTTACTGTCAAAAAACTATTCTCAAGACTTTTTAGAAAAGACAGGGCTTTTTTCTAAAAACTATAAAAAGATGGCTTTTTTTTCCGATAGACTTATGTTTCCTATTTGCGACCGTCTCGGTAAAACGATAGCCTTCGGAGGCCGCATTCTGGAAGGTGAGGGGGCAAAATATCTCAATTCTTCGGATATGCCTCAATATAAAAAGGGCGAAACCGTTTTTGCCTTCCACCACGCCTTAGCCGAAATCCGAAAATCAAAATCGGTAATCTTATGTGAAGGCTACATGGACGTTTTAGCCTTTTTTCAGGCAGGAATCGAAAATGCCGTTGCCCCCTTAGGAACAGCCCTTACCGAAGATCAGGTAAAACTTTTAAAATCTTTTGCCGAAACCTTTTATCTTGCCTTTGACTCGGATAAGGCCGGACAAGAAGCTTCCTACAAAGCTATAAAAATTTGCCGTAGTATGGGCGTAAATGTTCGTGTTCTATATATGAAGGACGGAAAGGACCCTTCCGAAATTTTACAAAAAAAAGGTCAAGAAGGCTTGAAATTTCTTTTGGAATGTGCTATAATAGACGATGATTATCTTATACAAATTGCGTCCATGAGATTTGATATAAGCAGTCCGGAAGGAAAGGCCGCAGCTATAGCCTTTTTGTTTCCGTATATTGAGGTCTTGGAATCCGATATTCAAAGAGAGTCTGCAATTTCTAAACTTTCATCGGCCTTTGGTGTCAGTCAACAAGCAATTTTCAGCGATTATGTGAACCGCGAAAAAAAGGCTCTAAGGCATATAGTTGACGAAGTAAAACAAAAGCCGGTAGATATAAGGATGAATGCCGAGTTACGATTGGTACTTGCCGTTGCGGCAAATACGGATCTGTTTTCGCGTTTGCGTTCACAATTGAGCCCCGATGATTTTGAGGATTTTTATGCCAGACATTTGTTTATTGTTTTAGAAGAATGTTATAGAGATGGTGCCTATACTTATGCAAATCTGATGCACAGATGTGGGGAAGAAAAATTAAAAGAAATTGTTTCTCAAACAATTTCTAAAGGTGAATTCGCCGAGAACTCTGAAAAGGTAGTCGATGACGGCATAAATTTTATAAAACAAAACGTTCTACAAAAACAAAAAGACAAAATCATAGGCAGACTGAGATTATTACATGGAGAAAAGAATATCGATACCGTAAACTTGACAAAAGAACTAATGGAAGAAAAAAAAAGTATCGACATTCAACTAAAAAAATTAAAGGGAAAGGTGTATGACTGATCTCGAAAAGAATCCTGCGGTTATTAAACTTTTGGAATATGCCAAAAAGAAACGCACAATAGGATTGAGTGATCTTGATGATCTACTGCCCGAAGACTTAATGTCTCCGGAAACTATACCTGATATTCTGGATATTTTGGAAGGTGCCGGCGTTCAAATAAAAAATGAAGGAAT
>CAJPPE010000077.1 GCA_905372345.1 uncultured Treponema sp.
CATTAATGGAGAAAGTAAAGTATTTTTTATATTTAATAAAAACTAGGGATTCTTTTTTATTTTAACATAACCCAACGAAACCAATTCACTGTAAATAGGTTTGAAGCTTAGATCATATCCATAAGCCGCTGCAAAAACAGCAACATAAAGCGAATCGTCAGAAGGATTACTTAAGGATTGAACATCATAATCTCCCTGTTTTGCAGCAGTGAAGTCATCAGCATTTTGGCGCAAAACCTTACCTTTAATCGTTCCGTCTATATCAAAATCATTAGAAAATGAGCTGAATGCTTCAAGACGGAATCTCACTCTACGATTTACAGGATAACCTGAAGCCGGAACAACGGGTCTATCTTGATAGGAATGGCCCTGATATGTTAACAGCTTATAATTATAAGATGACAAGAGGTAATTAACTGAGTTGGCAGGATTTGTTTCGGCATATTGTATCATATTTTTTATTACATTTTCACAATCAGTTTCCGATCCATAAATACGATAATAAATCTCAAAACCTTTAAAATAACCAGCTGATTCATTCAAATTAACCGTATCAGAAGTTTCAAACTCAAAATACCATTGAGTACCATCATTATACCCGGAAGGACTATGAATAAACTTAGGAGGCTCCAAATAAACGATGTCATCTATACCGCAGGAGAAAAAAATAAAAGCAATTGCAGCAAATAATAAACTTCGCCTAATCATAGAATACCTCACATAGGGATAAATCAGCATTTCTCCGATCTACTCCTTTTTAATCCTACTTCGTATCGTTTCCTGTAAGAACGATTATACGGGATTTTGCAAGAAGTGACCATTCATTTTGGGGGTATTTTTCCAAAAGCTTGCTATAAGAAAGGATAGCCTCATCTTTTTTATCCAAGGCTTCATACAGGCGGCCGGTATTAAAGACGGCTCTGGGAATGAGAGGAAAGTTTTCAACCTTTGAGGCTATTTCGTAATACGCGAGAGCTTTTTCTTTATCTCCTAACTCATCGGCACAGGCTGCTGCATTGAAGGATGCAACTCCTTCTGCATAAGAATTTTTTACGGCTTTTGCTGCAAGCTCATAGAATTTTAAAGCGTCTTCATACATTTTTCGTTGAAAATAAATTTCGGCTATCGCAGTATTTGCTCTAAAACCGGCATAGGAAGAAGAATATTTTAAACCAAGGTTTTTTAATTCTTCAATGGCCTTGTCTTCAGCTTCTTTCACAGCCTCAGAAACGGTTTTTTCGTTCTCTCCATCGGTATCTTCAGCCGTAGGATTTTTAGCCTTATCTTCCCGTTTAAAGTCTTCAAGCTCATAAATAATTTTTTCAACGCTTGTTACCGAAGTTTTTCTGGAATTCTCAACTGTTACAAACCAAATAACAGTTCCCGCAACGGCAACAAGAACACAAACCAAAATTCCAAGCACTATTTTTCTATATTGAACTAAAAAATCATTAATTTTTTGTGCCAAATCTTTATTTTCTTCTAAAACCATTTTATATCTCCTTAATTTCGAGTTCTTTTATCAATCTTGATAAATATGTACGCTGTATTCCGAGTTTTTCGGCAGCAGCTGTTTGATTCCATTTATGTTCATTTAAAATTTTGACAATAAAAGATTTTTTAAAATCATTTACAGCCGATTTTAAATCCGGATTTGAATAATTAACCTCGGACTCAAAAGATGAAGCCTCAAGCTTTAAAAGTAAATCCTTTTCCTCGATATACGGCGGTTTACCCAAAACACAGGCTCTTTCAACAGCATTTTCAAGTTCCCTAATATTTCCCGGCCAAGAATAAGCATTTATAAGTTTTTCCGCATCAGGCGAAAATCCTAAAAACGGCTTTTTTACCTCTTTGCTGAATTTTTTTAAGAAAAACTGAGCCAGTTCCGGTATATCCTCCCGCCTATTTCTAAGAGGCGGAATATATATCGGCAAGACATTTAAGCGGTAATAAAGGTCCGACCTGAATTTTCCCTGCCTTACAAGCTCTTCTATATTCTTATTTGTAGCCGCAATAATACGGGTGTCAACCGTAAGGGTTTTATTTGAACCTACTCTTTCAAAGGCCATTTCCTGCAAAACTCGTAAAAGTTTTGTCTGCAATGTTAAAGGAATATCGCCTATTTCATCTAAAAAAATAGTTCCCTTATCGGCCAGCTCAAACCGGCCCTTTCTGTCCGAAATTGCATCAGTAAAGGCTCCTCTTACATGACCGAAAAGCTCACTTTCAAGCAAGCCTTCCGGTAAGGCGGCACAGTTTACCCTGATAAAGGGTTTATTCACACGCTGGGAATTTAAATGAAGCTGCTCGGCAATCAGTTCCTTTCCGACACCGCTCTCTCCCAATATAAGTACGGAGGCATCGGAGGCTGCTATATTTCTGCAAAGTTCAAGTTTTTCATTCATCACCTTGCTTTTTGCAATAAAAGTGTGATAACCCCTATCCTGCTCCAGCTGATCCTGTAGACAAATGATTTCTTCCCGGGATATTTTATAGTGCTTTGCATTTTGATAAGCTATAGCAGTCTGCGTAGCAAAAAGTTCCAATACGTTTAAATCGTCCGTATCAAAATTTTTTCCGCCCCTCTTATTTAAAACCTCAATAACACCTATGCACTTTTCTTTAATGCACATGGGAACTGCAAGCATATTACGGTTTTTATAACCCGTGACTTTTTGCACTGTAGGATCAAAACGGGGATCGTTTAGAACATCGTCTATGATTACACTGCGGTTATATTTTATAACCCAGCCTGCAATACCGTCCAAATCAAGAACAATCTTTTTTGCTTCAATCCCCTTAGGCCCTATTGCAATTTCAAACCTAAGTCTTTCATTGTCCGGTTCAAGCATCAAAAGAGAGGCGGCATCTCCTTCCACAACTTCCATTGCCGACTCTACAATCTTTTCTAAAAGAATACTCAAATCGGAATAATTTGAGTTTATCAGCAAACTTGTGTTTATAAGAGTATTAAGTTTTTCTCTTTTAATGCTCTCAACCGTGCTCATAAAACGAACGGAATCTACTCCGGTTTATTCTTTAAAAGGTCTCCAAGGGTATAAGATGAATCATCACCTTCTTGTTCGGTTGACATATACTGAGAAATTTCTTCCTGCTGTTGTTTTCGTTTAAAATCCCTAATCGAGAAAGCTGTTTTTTTGTTTCTCGGATTTATTTCGATTACTACAGCCTTAATCTTATCACCTACGGCATATTTTGCAAGAGCTTCTTCAGGAGTTTCTTCTCTGGACTCAACCAAATTTTGCTTGTGGATTAAGCCCTCTATGTCTCCTGGAACTTTTACAAATACACCGAAGTCGGTGATTGAGGAAACCTCTCCTTCAACGGTAGAACCGACCTTATAAGCGGCTCCGAATTTTTCCCACGGATCATCGGTAAGCTGCTTGATACCCAAACGGATTCTTCTTGATTCGGCATCACATTCGATAACGATAACTTCGATTTCTTTATCTACTTCAAGCTCGCTTCCGGGATGTTTTACGCGTTTAATCCATGAAATATCGTCTGCATGTAAAAATCCGTCGATACCATCTTCAAGAGAAATAAAGGCACCTGCATTTGTAATTTTAACAACCTTTCGAGTTAAGCGTGTTCCTACGGGGTAACGCTCTTCAATTGTATCCCAAGGATTATCCGTAACCTGTTTTAGCCCCAAAGAAACTCTTCCGGCCTGAATATCATAACCGAGAATCATACATGTTACCTTATCTCCCGGCTTTAATACATCTTCAGGCTTATTAATCTTCTTAACCCAGCTGAATTCGCTGATATGTGCCAAACCTTCGATTCCTTCATCCAACTCAATAAAGGCACCGAAATCCGTTGTCTTTGTAACTATTCCGGTAACGATATCGTCAACATGGAATTTCTCTTCAAATTGAAGCCAAGGATCTTGAGTAAAATGCTTTAATGAGAGGTTTATTCTCTTGTTATCCGGATCAAGACGGATTACTTTAAGCTCTATTTCTTCGCCCTTCTTTACGAAATCCTTAGGACGGGTTACATGCCCCCAGCTCATATCATTAATATGTAAGAGGCCGTCAAAACCGCCCAAATCGATAAAGGCACCGAAACTGGTAAAACTCTTAACAGCACCCTTTACGGTGTCACCTATCTTTGTATTTTCAAAAAAAGCATCTCTTGCTTTTTCGGTACGTTCTTCCATGTACTTACGGCGATTTACAACAATATTTTCACCGGATCGCGAGTTAAAGCTTAATTTTTCAATGTAGAACTTCGACTTTAAACCTACCAAGGTTTCAGGATTTTCGACTCTGGATACATCTGCCTGACTTAAAGGTAAAAAGGCAGTCAATCCGCCGCCGAGCTTTACCTCATAACCTGATTTAACTTGCTTTGCGATAGTACCATCAATCGGAGTTCTATCGGCATAAGCCTGTTTAAAATCTCTTTGAAGAATAAATCTATCGGCCTTGAGTTTTGACACAGCCAAATGACCGTTAGAACTTTCGGTTTTTTCGATAAGAACATTTACTCTATCATTAATTTTAGGTTCTTCATCAAACTCATCCAAAGGAATATGACCTTCGGATTTACCGCCTACATCGACAAAAACGGTTCCGTTGTTTACAGCAACAACATGACCTTCTTTAATTGTCCCCGCCTCTGGAGCCTCAAAATTGTTTAAGTACTCCTCTTGTAATTGTGCTTGGATGTTTCCGTTGGAGTCTTTTTCAACATCCTTTACCACTTCCATCTTTTCCATAGATAACCCTTTATTATTGATATTTTCCGACTTTGATGCCGGCATTATTGCCGACACCTTCGCCAGCATTTTTGCATAAACTTCATTTATATTTAAGTCCGATGTATCCATATACACGGCATCGGGAGCTATTTTTAAGCTTCCTTCTTTTTTATTTTTATCCACTTCATCTCTTTCGAGAATCGTTTTTTTTATTTCTTCCAGAGAAAGATTGCTTGTTCCCTGCTCAAAGCGCCTTTTCGCCCTGGCCTCAGCAGAAGCATCAAGGTAAAACTTAATATCTGCATTAGGAAAAACTACGGTAGTCATATCTCGGCCTTCACAAACAGCTCCGGTTTTAGCGGCTTCCTCACGAATTTTCTTATTTAATATCCGTCTTATAGGAACTATAGCTGAAAGAGGGGCGACAATGGATTCTACGGCGTCGCTTCTAAGATAGGCTTCAACATTTTCTTTACCCAAAAACATTGAGCCGTTTATATAAAAAAGTTCCGTCTTTTCTGCAAATGATGTCCATTTTTCTTCATCTGAAAGATCTGGTGTTTGTCCGCCGCTTCCGTCATCTCCTCCGCCGAAGGAACGAAGCACAGCCAGAGCCAAGGCTCTATAAAAACTACCCGTGTTCATAAATGTGATATTCAAGTGTTCAGCAAGCATCTTTGCAAGGGTACTTTTGCCTGAGCCTGCAGGTCCATCAATCGCTATTATCATATTTTACGATTATACAATTTTTTTAACATTATGTATATACTTTTTTATAAAAAGTGTAGTATTTTTTTCTAAAATATATTATTATATGGTGATTATGGGAAAGAAAAATACATCTTTAGGCTGTTTTTTTTGGCTTGCATTTATTTTATTGGTTGCCCTGCTCTTTTTTATCAACAAGGACAATATTGCCCGTGTTTTTGAAAAAACGAATGCAGTAAGCATATTCCAAAAAAAAGAATCGCAAGAAGAAAAGCAAAATGAAGTAGACCTTGAAGGCATTCAAAACGAAATAGAAAAAATCAGAGCAGCAGAAAAAAATGAAGAAAATTCTTCTGAAGAAAAGGTCAAAATCGAACCTAAAAAAACTGTCGAAAAAGAGCAAAAAACCGCTAAAAAAGATTCGGAACAGGAAAAATCTACGGCTGCGGATAAACCTAAAGAAGAAAAAAAGCCAAGCACTCAAAAATCAAATGAAAAACCGGCTAAAACTGAAACTCAAACCGGCAAAAAAAACTCTGAAACCAAAAACAAAGACGAATCTAAAAAAGAAGAAGCTAAACTTGAGCAAAAAAAAGAAAAAATATCCGAAAAACGGAGTGCTAAAATTTATTTGGTAAAAATAGATTCGGACGGCAAATTAGTAAGAAAGCCGGTTATGAGGCAGCTTGTAAAAACGGATTCACCCTTAACCGATGCCATAAACAGTCTCCTCCAAGGCCCCACAACGGAAGAAGCAAAACAAGGATTCCGCTCCTTTATTCCTCCCTATACAAAGCTCTTATCGATTGAGGTAAAAAACGGGGTTGCAGAAGTAAACATAAGCGAAGATTTTCAATTTAACCAATATGGTATTGAGGCTTATCAAGCCCAGCTTGAACAAATAGTTTTTACGGCATGCGAATTTTCAACAGTAAGTTCTGTTCAGTTTTTAATCAAAGGCAAGAAAAAAGAATACCTCGGAGCCGAAGGAATATGGATAGGCTCCCCGCTTTCGGTTAATTCATTTGTAAGATAAGAATAGTTTTAGAAGTCTAAAGATGAGCTTGAAAATATTTATTGCAGTTTATAGGTCTGATTGAAGAAAACAGGCTTATAAACTGCAATTTTAAATTAAGATTAAACCTTAGCCCAAAAAAACCTGAGCATTATTATCGATAGCCAATATGGTTTTACATTCCGAGCATCTAAAACGGCCGGGTTTGGTCGCCTTAAGTTTCTTTGAACATATAGGGCAAGCAAAGACCTTGGGAAATATTTCGGTATCTGCAGTAGTATTTGAATTCTGAAAAAATGCAACGGCATCTGACAAAGAATCTTTAATATTAAAAAACTGCGAAAAGCCTAAAAGTTGGAATATTTCATAAACCTTAGGCTGAATTTCCAATAAAACTACATCTCCGCCTCTTGGTTTTACGGTTTTTAAAAAGGCTGTAAATGAACCTATACCCGTTGAAGAAACATAGTTTAAAGCGGTACAGTTAAATACAATCTGTATAAAACCGCCGTCTATAATTTTCGCAACGCGTTTTTGAAAAAACGCAGAGTTATAGGTATCAATATAGCCGTCCAAAAAAACAACTACGCATTTGTCAAGTCCATCTACTCTTTGAAGCCGAATCTTCAAACTATCATCTTTTTCATCATCAAAGCCGGCTATAACGCTGTTATTACTCATAATTCTCCCTTTACTCTCAAAATAAAGAAATAATCCAGTATCTCTAGCCCGTATTATACCCTTTATTTAAAAAAAAGTCAAATATAAAACAAAAAAATATCTATTTTTTTCTATAACTTA
>CAJPPE010000078.1 GCA_905372345.1 uncultured Treponema sp.
ATATTATTTTTTTTATTGACTCTCTTTTTTTTGCATAGCCTGACTGGTCAAAATTCCTTACCTCCGAATGTTCAAAAGATTATCAAAAACGGTTTTACAAAGAAAACTCCTTTTGAGACATCTTCGTTTATTGAAGCAGAAATAAAAAAGGTTTCTTCAAATGAAGAAAAAATTATAGCTCTATCTGTTTTGGCCGACTATGAAGAAAGGTTCGATTTGTTTTTACGAGCCGGAAGACACTATCTTGAAGCTGCAGAACTTTCTCCCGAGAAAGAAAAAAAAACTCTTTTAACCAAGGCTCTTGGAGCCTTTCTTTTAGCCGATAACATAAGCGAGTCCTCCGAGCTTTGCCGCAACCGATTGCTGCCTATAATTGAAGCTCCATTTTCTAAAGAAGACATAAAAATTCTTGTTCTTTTTGAATGGCTTAAATTAAAATCGGATGAAAAAAGCTCTCTTGAAAATATAAAAAAATATGTTACCGATTCAAAATTCGCAGAATTTCATCCTGCGATGCTTTTGACTCTTTGGTGGGTCGATGGAGATAAGAAGGCTGAGAACACCCTCGTAAAAAAATTCCCTAACAGCATTGAGGCTGCCGTTGTCCGAGGTGAGGCTTTTTTGAGCCCTAAAACATTTTGGTATTTAATGCCTCAAAATAGAGGATTTAAAGAATCTCTTGCAGATTCAGCTTCCGAATCCGTTTTATTAAGCCAAGGTGAAACCTTAGCACAAAATAATGAATTGCCGGCTGCAAAATTTTATCAAACCGGTTTTTTTAAAACCGAAAATTTTGCAAAAGGACTTGCAGATGAGCTTAAAAAGAAAGGTTTTACTGTAACAATAAAAAAAGAAGAGCGAGGGGAGGATGCTTTCTTTTCTGTTTTAGTAAAGGATGACGGCAAGGGAGATATGGTTATCCGGCTAAAAAGCGAGGGCTATGAAGCCGTTCCGATCTTTGATTAGCTTTCTTATTTTTTTTCTTCAGACTTTTTATCATCTTGCGTTGAATCTTTTTTTTCTGTTGTTTTATCTTCTTTTTTTAGTTCAGGCGGATTTAAAAGCTTTTCTATTTCTTTTTCAAGTTCACTAATAGTTTTTTTATCATCTTCTTGTGTAAATTTTTCTTTGGATTCGTTAAGAAGTTCTTTTGCTTTTTCGTATTTTTTTAGTATAATTAGAATTCTAACATAGTTAAAGAAATATTCGGGAGTTTCTTTATCTTCCAAATAAATCTTTTCATAAATTAAAAGGGCTTTTTCTTCTTTTCCGGATGAGGCCAGAGCATAGGCGTAGGCTGTAGACAGTTTTATGTTTTCGGGAGCTTTTTTATAGAGGGGTTCAATATATTTTAGGCAGCTTTCCCATTCATTTTGAAGGGCGTAAACTTGTGCCAAATTATATTGAGCTGCATTTTTATATTTTTCAGACTTTTCGGCTTTAAGATAATAATCTGCAGCCTTAGAATAGTTTTTTATTTCTGCATAGCCTTGAGCAATTGAAAAATACTCTCCTGCAAGGTCCTCTTCAACAGCTCCCTTTGCAAAAACTTTTGTAAAGCAAATAAAAAACAAGAGTCCAACAAAAACTATAAAAATATTTTTTCTCACCTTTTTTCTCCCATAAAAAAGTTTTAGTTTCCTAAAACGGTTTTTTCTATCTGCCGCAGCTGAGAGCGGTAGAGCCCCGAAATATTTGAGCCGTAGTCTGCAAGAAGCTGAATAATGTTTCGGGGTGTTTCATCGGTATCGGTTCCGTTTATCCTGTCTCCTGCATCTCCGAGGCCCGGCATTATGTAGGCCGAAGCATTTAGGGCAGGGTCCATCCAAAGGGTGTAAAGGGTGCAGTTATCCAAGGCACGCACAATTCGCAGGGCTCCCTTTAAGGCAGAAATTACGTGAAAACAGCTTATCGATTTCGGCTTTACGCCCAGTTTTTTTAGGTGTTTTACAACAGTTACGAGGCTGCCGCCGGTCGCATTCATCGGGTCGGCAAAGATAAGGTCCTTTCCGTCCAAATCTTTTAGATTAAAATAAGACTTATCCAAATCAAGGATGTATTGCATATCGTCTTCTTTGCGGGAATCATCCCTTTTAATCTTAAAGAGTGCAAAGGGGGTTACATAGCCGTGAGAAGAATACTCTTCAATTTCTTTTGAAAGAATCATAGAGGGGAGGAGGGCGCCTCTCAACATAACACACATAACCGTATTTTCTATTTTATGGTCAATGTCGGTTATTTTGTGAACGGCATAGTTTTGAATCGGATTCTTTACCGGTGTTTTTACTACAAGATAGTTTTTCTTGTCTTTTTGGTGTCCCTTGTAAGCAAGTTTAAAAAGCATTTCAAAGGAACGCTGGGTATAGTATAAGAATTCGCTGTGCTCGGTTTTTATGGAGCGGAGTTTTGCAATAACCCTTGAAGCCTCGGCATGATTTTCATGTTCGGTATCAAAAGAGAAAACTTTAAGTTGAGGTATTTCTTTGCATATATTTTGCATAAGATGCCCCATCTCGGTATAAAGCCTTATAATCTCATCCTTGGCCTTTTTCTTTTTTTCGCCGTTTTCCTTTTCTAAAACGGTAAAATTTTCAATAGCTTTCTGATAAAGAACATTCATTTCGTTAAGATGCCTTAGATCGTCCTCAGTTAAATACCCGTCAAGAGCTTCCGCCCCCATAACTACCTTACCCATATCAACTCCCATAAAAACTTTTTGCAGCAAATATTCAGATAAACAGTGAGGCTGAATTTCTGCCGAACTGTTTATCACATCTCCTAGTTTACAATCAAGGAAGTATAAAAGAAAATCGGTAAAAATTCAAGGGGTGTTTTTTAAACCGCAAAGATACAAAGAGCGCGAAGAATTTTTAAATGGTGTTTTAATAATATATTCTTAAATTTACCCTTTGCATCCCTTGCTGTTTCTTATTCTTAATAAATTCAATCATTTTTTTATAAATTACTATTTCTTCTAAATATTTTCTATAAATATAATGAGGAGGGGAAATATTAAAAAATAATAGGAGAAAAAATGGTAAAAAAGTTTGAAGATTTAACATTTACGGACGATTTTATGTTTTGTAAAGCTATGCAAAATCCGAGGCTATGCAAAAAACTTATTGAAATGATATTGTCCGATACAATAGGCAAAATTGCATATATCTCGATACAGCATAATATTAACACTTACGAACAGGCAAAATCCGTAAGATTTGATGTTTTGGTACAGGCAGAAAACGGTAAATTATACGATGTAGAAATGCAGGTGAGTAATGAACGCAATATCTCCAAAAGGATGCGGTTTTACCAAGCTGCCATAGATATTTCTTTTTTGGATAAGGGGAATTCTTATAATAGCTTAAACGACAGTTTTATAATTTTTATCTGTACCTTTGATGCCATAGGCAAAAACAGGCCTATTTATACCTTTGAAAATCTTTGTATAGAGGACAAAAATACCCCTTTACAAGACGGTACACGAAAGGTTATAATAAATGCAGAGGCCTTTAATAATACTGAGGACAAAGAATTAAAAGAATTTTTAGAATACCTTAAAACAGGAAAAGCAACAAATGAATTTACAAGGGAGATAGAAACTATGATACAAGCAGTAAAAAATAATGAACAAGCAAGGCAAGAATACAGATTAATGTCTACTTTTGAAATGGACGCGAGGGATAAAGGAGCTTATGATAACAAGAGAGAAACGGCTAAACTTATGAAGCTAAAAAACTTTGATATAGCCTTAATTGGAGAAATAACGGGGCTTCCCGAATCCGAAATAGAAAAACTGTAACTCAATGGAATAATATGTAGTTTAGTTTGTGCACCGGATATTAAATAAGTTTAACGTGTCCGGCCTCAAGACAAACTTCAAAAAAAATGTTATAATCCCCCTCACTAGGAGATAGGAGATATGATAAACAGCTCGGCAGAAATTCAACCTCACTGTTTATCTATCGAGTTTTGTGCGTTGCACAAAACATCGTATTATTGTATGCGGTTTGTAAACAAACCGCTTGAAAAAATTTTTTTCGCAAATTGATTCGCTATCCGCTTTAGCGGATACGATAAAAAATTTCCTTGCAGAACAGAACCGCAAGGGTCTGATATTTGCTGCAAAAAGTTTTTATAGGAGATTAGTATGATAAAACTTGCAACAATTGCCGGATCGGATGCATCCGGAGGGGCCGGCTTGGAAGCCGACTTAAAAACATTTCAGGAATACGGTGTATACGGAATGGCTGCCGTTACGGTAATTGCAACGATGAATCCCGATAAAGAGTGGGGACATGAAGTTTTCCCTCTCGATGAGCAAACTATAAGAGCCCAGCTTGAAACAATTTTTAAGGGCATCGGCGTTAACGCTGCAAAAACGGGAATGCTTGCAACAAACTACGCAGTTGAACTTTCTGCCGAATACTTAAAAAAATATAATGTAGAAAATTATGTGCTGGATCCTGTAATGGTATGTAAGGGCGGAGACCTTGCCTTAAACCCTGAGCTCAATAATCTCATTATAAAAAAACTTTTGCCTTTGGCAAAGCTTATTACGCCTAACCTTTTTGAAGCGGGGCAGATTGCAAAAATGCCGACACCTTCTACAATCGAAGAAATAAAAGAAGCCTGTAAGATTATTCACGGAATGGGTGTTCCCTATGTCTTTATAAAGGGCGGAGCCAAGTTGAATGGGGAACAATCGGCTATAGATATTTTTTATGACGGCGAACAATTTTTAAAAGTGGAAGGCGGGCTTATCGATACAAGATGGACACATGGAGCAGGCTGCACAACGGCCGCAGCCATCGCCGCAGGCTTAGGTATAGGCCTTGAACCTTATGAAGCCGTAAGAAGAGCAAAAAAGTTTATTACTTTAAGCCTTCAAAACGGATTCCAACTTAATAAATGGGTCGGTCCAGGCAACCCTGCCGCGTGGCGGAAGAGCTTTAATTAATTTGTAATTCCTGATGGGTAATGAGTGTATAAGCCGCTGATTACCCATTTTAAATTTCAACCCTTTTTTAAAATTATAAAAAGTTTGAACTTTTTTCCTATGACAAATGTCATATTTAAACTCACAAAAATATGACAATTTTCAGTTTTAAAATTCCAAAAAAAATGTATAATTATCTATAAAAGATTCGCTTATGGAGGAATTTATGATTTTAACGGTAAAAAATCTTGTAAAACGGTACAATGAAAAAACGGCACTTGATCACTTTAATATGGAAGTTAAAGAAGGCGAGATTCTCGGCCTTTTGGGCCCTAACGGATGCGGAAAAACTACAGCCATAAACTGTATGCTTTCACTTTTAAAACACGGCAAGGGTGAAATCATCATTTTCGGCGAAGAAATGAAGCCTAACGCCCTGCACATAAAAAAAAGGATAGGCCTTGTTCCTCAAGAGGTTTCGGTTTTCTATGATTTTACCGTAAAACAAAACATAGATTATTTTTGCGGCCTCTATGTAAACAATACTCAAGAGAGGAAAAAACTGGTAGACGAAGCAATCGATTTTGTAGGTTTAAACAATTATGCTTCATTCCGTGCAAAAAAACTTTCAGGAGGCCTTCTCCGCCGGCTCAATATTGCATGCGGCATATCACATAAACCTGAACTGATTTTTTTGGATGAGCCCACAGTTGCCGTCGATGCCCAAAGTCGCAACTTCATTCTTTCAGGAATAAAGGAACTGGCAAAAAGAGGAAGCACCATCGTGTATACTACCCATTATCTTGAAGAAGTTGAAGAGCTTTGCGATAGAATCATTATCATGGATGAGGGAAGAGATATAGCAAACGGCACATTAGAAGAATTGCATAAGTTAATCCGCACAAGCGAAAAAATGGTTGTTGAATTTATCGAAACTAAGGATAACCTGCAAGAAGAACTAAAAAAAATTCCTCATGTTTTGGAAGTTACCAAAAACGGAAACGAGTTTTTAATCAGTTTTGAAAATTCGATTAACAACT
This sequence comes from uncultured Treponema sp., assembly GCA_905372345.1. Taxonomy (GTDB): domain Bacteria; phylum Spirochaetota; class Spirochaetia; order Treponematales; family Treponemataceae; genus Treponema_B. The sequence goes on from CAJPPE010000078.1 coordinate 5,977, forward strand.
TAAACGAACTTATTTTATTTATCAATAATAATAGTTTGGCTTATACCAAATTATATTCGGAATTACCCAGCTTAAACGACATTTTCTTGGAGCTTACGGGAAAGGAGTTAAGAGACTGATGAAATTCTTTTTACGCGAAATAAAATATTATAGTATCGGCATGTTTTATTCTTTAGACGGAATGTTTTGGACGCTTTTATATCCCATTCTTATGGCTGGGCTGTTCTTTACAATATTTTCGGCCGTAGGTAATTCCGATACCGGTAAAATAGAAATCGGAATTGAAAAAGACAATCCTGTTTATTATCCGCTTAAATTTACAGGGATGTTCAATACAAAAATAATGGATGAGACATCGGCAAATGAGATGCTCCGTACAAAAAAAATAAAAGCCTTTGTTGAAGCCGATCAATCTTTGATGTTGAGCGAAGACGGATTATCTCAGACAATAACAAAAACCGTGCTGGATCAAATAAAACAAATCGAAGCCCTTAATATTCCAATGAATTCTTTTGAATACGGTAAAAACTATATTGAAAGTAAAAACGAAAAAATGAGTTTGAGCATTATATTGTTCTATTCTCTTTTGGCAATGGTTTCGATTTATACAATGTTCGGTTCGATAGAGATAGCCGTAAAAATACAGGGTAATATTTCAAAAATCGGAGCAAGAATTTGTACAACTCCCATTAAACGCTTTTATTCTTATCTTGCAGGAATTATATTTTATATTATCTTTAATCTTACAGCCAATCTCATATATATTTCCTTTGTGCTCTTTGTTTTAAAGATACCCTTTATTACAGATTTTAAAATTACTCTTTTGCTTTTGATCTATGCGAATTTTTTTGGAGCAGCTCTCGGCTTATTTATAGGCTCAACGCCTATTGGAGATATCCGGTCAAAAAATATGATATGTGTTTTTACAAGTCTTTTTTTAGCCTTTTTATCCGGTATGATGGGACCTGAGGTAAAATTGTCCATTGAAAAAGCAATACCGATTTTAGGGACAATAAATCCTATAGCTATTTTTACTACCAATCTTTACAACATAAATATTTTGGGTGAATATAACGCAGTACCGGTATTTTTTATTGTCTACACAATAGGTATCGTAATTCTTTTATCTCTTTCATTTATTAACTCAAGGAAGGTGCAATATGATAGTTTATAAAAACTTTTTAAGATTAATTTGGACAAAGGTAATAAGCACTATTATTTATGTTATTATTTTTTTGGTTATCAGTTTTATGACAT
>CAJPPE010000079.1 GCA_905372345.1 uncultured Treponema sp.
ATATGTAACCTATGGTTATCGATTTTGTTGGATATGTGTAGCCTTATTCCGTAATCCTCCTTCGTACGGAATCGGGCTTGCCCGCGTAAGCGGGCTCTTTTTTTGTAAGCAGTCTTTTTCAATTTATAAGCTCAATATTCAATCTAAAAAATTCACTTTAAAAAAGGGCTTTACAAAGTTTTATTTTTATGATAGAATAAATTTTCAATGAGCCGGCGTGGTGAAATGGTATACACGATAGACTCAAAATCTATTGGGGGCGACTCCGTAAGGGTTCAAGTCCCTTCGCCGGTATTTGCTTAACCGTTCATTTATATGAACGGTTTTTTATTGCCTTTTGAGAATTATGCCTATCGGTAAATGATCCGAATAACCATTTCCTGAGCTTATAGAATACTTATCCGGTTTTTCCGACTTATCCGTCAGCGGTTTTAAGTTAATTACACAAAAAAAGCTTAGATCAAAATTCTTTCCGTCGCTTAAATTATCCGAATAGAAAAAATGATCGATTCCTTCCCATTTTCCTCTATAAAAATAACTTCCTGAGGGTTGACTTCCTTCTTGAGCTGCGGCCTGATAGGCTTCAATATTCCAGCAGTTGTCAAATTCGGATAAAAGAGAAAATTCCTCCAGCGGCTGATTAAAGTCTCCGCATATAATAAATGGAGTTTGAGGTTCCGCCGCTTTTAATTCTTTTAGTCTTTTATAGGCCTGTTCTTCCTGCTGCCTCCGAATAGAGTCTGTATCTGATTTTCCTACCTTGGATTTCCAATGTACATTTAACAGCACCAGTTCGTTATCCCCTGTAGAATTGCTTATCTGAATTCTGGTTTCAATCAGGGGCCGCAATGACCTTTTGCCTGAATATACATTAAAAACCTTTGTTTCGGTTATAGGAAATTTTGAAAGCAGGGCAGCGCTGAAGGCTCCGCCGTTTTGGGGAGGAATAAAGACTGCATATTTGTATGAGTTATTCATCGGGAGAATTTTACAAAAATCGTCTATAACGGCACGGCTTTCTATTTCCTGTAAAACGAGGATATCCGGTATGGCCTTTTCCCCCAAGCCGAGGGCAAGGCATGAAAGATTAACAGCCTCTTTTAGCCTGAAAAGCCTTTCGGTATACTTTTCCTTAGACCATTTTGTCTTTGAACCCTTGAATTCTTTAAATTCCCGGCCGTCCTCTACGGCATCAAAAAAGGTCTGTGCATTATAGCTTACAATCGAAATCTCATCTTTTCCGATGTTTTGTAAGCGGAATACATTTGTACATCCCGTGCAGGCGCACAAAATGAAACAAAAACATATAAAAATAGATAAAGTCAAAATTTTTCTTAAATTTTTCATAACTATCACCTCTACTATCATTGTATGTTTTTTTGTAAAAGAATATCAAAATATTAAAAGAAAATATATTTTTTTTCAAGTAAGATCTAATAGAAAATTGAACGGATTGCCTAGTTTAATTTTGAATGAATTTATGCTATACTTCCGAATATGGAATATCAAGTAACAGCGACACGGAGGAGGCCTCAGCGTTTTGAAGATTTGCTGGGTCAGGAATTCGTAGCCGCAACATTGCAAAAATCAATTGAAGCAGGTAAGATAGCCCATGCCTATCTTTTTTCGGGGCCGAGGGGATGCGGAAAGACAAGCTCGGCTAGAATTTTAGCCAAGGTGCTTAACTGTGCCGAGGGGCCTAGGCCTACTCCTTGCGGCCATTGCACTGCCTGTGAAGAAATTACGGCCGGTTCGTGTTTGGATGTAATCGAAATTGACGGTGCTTCAAATACGAGCGTAAATGATGTAAGACAGATAAAAGATGAGATTTTATTTCCTCCGAATTCGAACAGGTATAAAATTTATATAATTGACGAAGTTCACATGCTTTCGACAAGTGCCTTTAATGCCCTATTAAAAACGATAGAGGAGCCGCCTCCTTATGTCGTGTTTATTTTTGCGACCACCGAAATTCATAAGGTTCCGGCGACAATTAAAAGCCGCTGCCAGCAGTTTAATTTTAAGCTCGTATCGATAGAGATACTAAAGCAGGCCTTGGCAGATGCCGCAGCAGAGCTGGGTATAAAGGCAGATGATGAGGCTCTTTATTGGATTGCCCGTGAGGCAACCGGAAGTGTAAGAGATGCTTATACTCTTTTTGACCAAGTTGCGGCTTTTTCGGACGGGCATATAACCTTCGAGAAGATACACGAAAAACTCGGCCTTACGGGTGTCGATTCGATCAATAAACTTGTGTCGGCCTGTGTTGCAAAAAAAGGTCAAGAAGCCCTGTCTATCTTGGATGGAATTTTGCAGGGCGGAATCTCGGTCGAGCAGGTAGTTTCGGATTGTGCGGATTATTTTAGAAGCCTTTTATTGGTAAAGCAAGGTATTACAAAGGAAGCTCTTATCGGACAAAGAGCAGACCGCTTTCCGCAGGATATTTTACAGGGATGGGAAACCGTGCAAATAGAAAGAGCCCTAAGTATAATGCTTCAGCTTTTTAAAGATCTGAGGTTTTCTATTGATCAGCGCTATGAATTGGAGCTTGCAGTTTCGCGTCTTTCTTGGCTCGGCGACTATGTATCACCTGCCGATTTAAAAGCCGCCTTTGACGCAGCTCAAAGCCTTATTTCCGGCCGAGCGGCAAATATTGAAGCAGCAAGACCTCTTCCGCACCGCGAAGAAAATCGGTCTAAAGAGACCATGCCGAGGGAACCTTCCCAATCTTTTAACAATGCGGGCAGTTTGACCGAACAATTTAAAGCCGTTTTAAGACGGGATAATAAATTGGACGGGTTTCCGGAAAAAAAAAATGAAGAGAAACAGCCGGTTTCAGATAATGTACCTTCAAGTAATGTGTCTTTTGAAAAAAAAGATGAAGAACAAGAAACCGTACTTCAGACTGCCCGCAGTGTAGAAAATACTTTTAATACTGTAGAAGAGTTAAAAGAGCCTTTAATTGAAGCTCTTTTAGAAAAGGGCGGTATTCTGTCTTCTGCTGTGGGGCAAAGTAAGGATTGGGTTTTGAAGGATGACAGCCTTACACTTTTTGCCCGCAGCTCGTTTGATTATACGCTGATTCAAAAACAAAAGGATACGGTTATCGACTCTATTTTTGAAATTACCGGAAAAAGATTCAAATTAATTTTAAAAGAATATATTCCGCCTGAACCGGAAGATAAAATTGAGGAGACGGTTAAGGAATCGGAAAAAATACGTACTATAACTGATGTGTTTATGGGAAAAATAGTTGAATGTAAAAATTTGATATCGGAAACTGAAGAGGGAGAAGAAAATGAAGTTCAAAATGTGCAAAATCCTGCTGCAATGCAGGAGCAAAATTCTTGAAAACAAAAGCCCCGAGAAAACACTTGGGGCTTTAATTTTATCGGTTCTTATCTTTTAAAGGTTCTTATCCATTGTAAATGAAAGTTTTGAATACTTAAACGATTCCAACATCAAATCGGAAAGATATTCTTTTGTTCTTTTTAATACATGCTCTGCTGTTTTACGGTTTTCGTCAGTTAAAAATTCACTTAAAGATTTTGCAGGTATTTTAGCTGCTGCGTCGGTAATTTCTTTTACTCTGGCTCTTCCGTAACTTTGCATTTCGGTAAGATAGGCATTATTATCATCCTTAAATGTAGAGTAATGAGCTTCAACAAAATGGCCGATTAGCTTAAATAACCAGTAAGCATTATCGGTAGAAACCATACGGGTCATTCTTTTATAGGCCGTCGGAGTATCCAAAACATTTGTAAAAAACGGAATATACGGAACAAATGCTGTTGTTCCGAGTGCCAGCCACTGTATTCCTTCAAGCCCTTTTGGAGATTTGGGTCTTAATTGTAAAATATGGGATTCGGCCGTACGTGAAAGCGAAATACCTCTAAAGCGTGTTTTATTAAACTCACTATTACCTATGCCGATAGGATCAAATTCCGTTTCATTATAGTGAGAGCTTAGTATGTATTCGACATCTTCAACCGAGATAAGGCGGTTTGCTTTTTGGATAAAAGGAATATCGTTGGATACCGGAGATTGTTCTATTTCGGGATTGAAATATTTTTGAGCAAACCAAGCTCTGGGGGTATTGTAAACTCTGTCTTTTTCGCTTGCTGTTCCGAAGATGTGTCTAAAGTTAAAACCTTCTCTGTCAGGATTCAGCTTATGCTCATTTACAAATTCCTTGATGCCTTTTGACCACATATAATAATCAGGCTTTTTAAAATCGATTTTTTCGATTGAAACCTGATTTGGAGCTACGGCATAGCAGTCATCGGGAATTCTTACGGCAACCCAATGATGGCCGCAGGGAATTTCCATGTACCAAATCTCATCGAGGTCGGCAAACAAAATACCGTTACCCTCGGCTGAACCGTATTTTTCGATAAGTTTTCCCAAATAGCTTACGCCTTCCCTTGCAGAGTTTATAAATGGGAGAATGATGTCGTTGATTGCATCTTCTGCAATTCCGTTTTTTACCAGCGGGTCATATGCAAGCACCCTAGCGTTTCCGTAGACACTTTCGGTAGAGCTCAATGCTACGTTTTTTTCGTTGATTCCCGCTTCGCCGTAAACGCCTTGGTTTTCTTTATCGTTCGGATAAGCTTGCGGAACGGAGGTGTAGCGGTATGCTTTTGTAGGGAGGGGAATCTCCACGCCTGTGTTTTTAGATTTATAAATGCGGTTTGCTTCGTTTACCGCCTTTTCTAAAACAAATATTTTTGGGCTTATCGCCAAGTGAAAATCCTCATTTCTTGCAATAAGAATTGAGCCGTCGATGCTGGCTTTTTTGCCTACCAGCACTGTTGTACAGTCGGTATGTGCCGAAAAAGATTTTACATTATTCATATTTTTCCTCATATGTTAAATTATATTTACAAATAAACTATACCCTAAAAACGATATTTTTGCAATATTTTTCTTAAAATCTATTGACATTTTCTTTTAGTTTTGATAGAATGTGCAAATCTTATGGGGGCGTAGCGAAGCTGGTTATCGCGCTGGCCTGTCACGCCGGAGATCGCGGGTTCGAGCCCCGTCGCTCCCGAAGAAGCTCACCGCGCAAGTGGTGAGCTTTTATTTTTGTAATCGTTACGATATAATCGCACAAACGGGCAGTAGCGCAGGGGTAGCGCGCTTGGTTCGGGACCAAGAAGTCGGGGGTTCAAATCCCCCCTGCCCGAATTAAAGGAATGGAGCTATTAAGCCTGCAAAGAGGTTTGTCAAGTTTAGCTCTTCCGTTTCAAATTTTCTTTTTCTGATTTCAACTATAAGATATATTATCGCTTTTATCTCGTCTTTTAAGATTACAGGGACAAGAATGGTGGAATTCCAATTAGGTATTCCAGTTATAGCACTTGTGCCTGAGACGTTTTCCCAGTCGATTCTGCATATGTCTTTTTTTTCTGACATAACTTCGATTATGAAGTTTTTATTTACAGGAAAATTCGGTTTTGAAACAGGCTTATATTTAAAGCTTTTTTTTGATTTTTTTTCGGTAACAGGGTATACAAAAATTCCTGAATCGGCACCTGTGGCATCAATTATTTTTTCAAGGCAAATTTCAAGTTTTTTTGTTTTTGTCATAGAATACCGTATGAGTGAAACCGTATCAATAAAACTTAGAATATTTTTTGTATCGTTTATCGAGTTTCCGGTTAAGATTCCGGTCAGTCTGTCTGTCTTTTTTTTGCCTGACTCAACATCTTCTTTCCATACAACTGTTTGGTCTCTGCCCCGGTTTTTTGCAACGTACAAGGCTTGATCTACTTTTGATAATAGATCTTTTTCCGTAGTGCCATGTTTTGGAAAGACGGCTACACCTATACTGACGGTTACTCTAAGAGACGGCTCATCAAAATGCAATGCTCTTATCTGTTTTCTTATTTTTTCTGCGATTATCAATGCTTGTTCTTTTTTGGTGTCGGGCAGCAGGACAATAAATTCCTCTCCGCCCACACGTCCTAATATCTGTCCTTGTTTTAATATGTTCAATATGGTTTTAGCCGTAGTTTTTAATACAGTATCACCCGTTTGATGTCCGAAGTTATCGTTTATTTTTTTAAATTTATCCAGATCATACATCAGTATTGCAAAACTTTTATTCTTTATTTTGGAAGCTTCCAAAAGATTGCTCAATGCATTTTCAGTATATTTTTTGGTTAGAGCCGATGTCAGTTTATCTGTAGAGGCTTCTTGTTGAGCCTTATAACTTTCTATTAAAAATGCAAATATATTTTCAATACTGAGGCAAAATCTGACTCCAAAATCACCAAAGTTATTTATTTCTTTGTTTGATACAAAAACCAAATAATCTGTTGTAGTGTTTCCTATGTACTTATTAGCATAATAATTTATTGGAAGAACAAGATGTGATAAAATTCCGCCGTCTGTTTTGACATTCACTGTTTTGTATGTAGATGATTCTATCAAATGTGAAATTTTTTCTATAGTTTTATTTTGACCGAAATTAAATAAAGACTTTATTTTACCATCACTTTCGGTTATAAATACATCAGCCGAATCTGCGAGGAGATTTAGACTTGTAAAATTTAAAAGAGTTTTTATGTTTTGTAAAAAATTGTCTGTGAATTTTCCTGTTATATCTCCAATCGATTTATTTTTAAATACACTCAATGTTTTTGTTTGTTCTATAATATTTAAAATAAAAGACGGGTTAGTTTTTAATTTTTCAATAGCATTTTTTGATAAAAGTTTTTTTGCCTGTTCATAGGATAATGCATCAATAGAATTTCTATAAGAGGTCTTAATATTTTTATTGATATAATCGTGTATTATAAGCGACGGCAGCCCATAGTGGTGAGCATTAAAGTAGCTCTTTCTGAATTTTATAGGTATTTTTTTTATAAAAATATCTATTAGTTTTTGGGCTTCAGCAAAATTGATCATTGACTTATTAATATTATTATTTCTAAGATATATGAATCCGAGTTGTATGTTTATATCTATACTTAAATCCAACGTATACTTATCTACAATCAAAGATTCTGCTTCTATAAGTTTTTTTTCTGCATTTTCAGGATCTATATATGATTCTAACAATAAGAGAGGTGCTTTTATTAGAGGATAATCA
>CAJPPE010000080.1 GCA_905372345.1 uncultured Treponema sp.
GAAGCTGTGAAGCTGTGAAGCTGTGAATTTTGCCCGATACGATGTTTTATGTCAAGCACTTTTGCAAAACTTTTTGTAATTTTTTTGTGAGAATGTTTATAACTGTTATCGGTGCGTTTCCATATCATTGGTATTTAGTATACACGGTTTTGCTGCATATTGCAAGGTCGTTTTGGGACTTTGTTTAACCGTAAAGATACAAAGTGCGCAAAGGTAAGAATCTTAATAATGACGGAGCGGCCTACAATCTCCTTTCAGGTATAACAACCGGATAGCCCGCAGCGTTAAAGATTTTAGCTTCAATGTTGTAAATATTCAAAATATTTTGAGGATTCAACACCTCTTCGGGACTGCCTTGGGCAAAAATTTTACCCTCTTTCATCGCAAAAAGGTAGTTGCCGTAACGGGCAGCTTGATTTAAGTCGTGAAGAACCAAAACTACCGTAACCCCCGTTTCCTTGTTTAGACGGTTTACAAGCTCCAAGAATTCTATTTGATGAGCCATATCCAAATAGGTGGTCGGCTCATCAAACAAAAGGATATCAGGCTCTTGGGCAAGGGCCATGGCGATCCAAGCCCTTTGTCTTTCTCCGCCGGACAGGGTTTCCAAGGTTTTGTCCCTCAAAGCAAAGGTATTTGTAAGCTTCATAGCTTCTTCTATTATCTTTTTATCGGAAGCTTCAAAGCCCTCAAACCATTTTTTATGGGGATAACGGCCGAAGTAAACCAATTCTTCGATGCTCATATCGTCCGGAGTTTTATTTTGCTGTAATAGGATAGAAACTTTTTGGGCGATTTTTTTGGAATCCATTTTTGAGATGTCTTTTTCTTCGATAAAGATTTTGCCTGAAACGGGTTTTATAATTCCTGCGATGCTTTTTAAAATGCTGGACTTCCCCGAAGCGTTGGGCCCTATTATCGAAACCACCTGCCCCTTTTTTACCCTTAGGTTTAAATTTTGAACAACAGGTTTGTCGCCGTAGGAAAGGCTTAAATCCTCTATCCTAAGCATGTCCATACTTTAAAACCTCTTTTTTAAATTCTTCAAATTCGATAATACCCTCTTCTTTTCCGCGTCCGAGAATTAAGGCTTTTATATTTAGAGCTTCACAGGCGGCGAGTTTTTCCCTCGTGCCTCCGGCATCTCCGCTGTCCTTCATCACAATATATGAGGCTCCGTATTCTTTAAACATAGCTTCATTTAAATTTTTAGAAAAGGGGCCTGTCATGGCAATTATGTCCTGAGTCGCAACTCCTGCATTTTTACATTTTTCGATACTGTCCGCCGTAGGTAAAATTCTATATACAAAGCGGTTTGAAGAGCGGAAGGCTTCAAAGTCCGAAACGGTTTTAGAACCTGTCGTAAAAAAAACCGTAGAAGATTTTAATTCTTTTAAAAATGAGCAAAGGCCTTCCATATCCTCAAAGATATAAAGATTATTTTGCTCGAAGTCAGTTGAAGATTGTGAAGTTCCGCGGGTAAAGCGTAAATATTTTATGTTCAAGTTTTGTGCGGTTTTTTTTGCATTTTGAGAAACTATTAGGGCATAAGGATGGCTTAAATCGGCAATGAGGCTTATTTTTTCTTCAATACAAAATTGTTCCATTTGGGACTCATCCATTCTGCCGATTTTAAGTTTATGATTTTTAAAAAAGTCCTTGCTTTCTTCCGTTGCAACGCTCATTATATAGGGCTCATTTTTTGCTTTTAAAAAATCTGCAAGGCTTCCGGCTTCGGTTGTTCCGCCTATAATCCAGATCATTTAATCTTATATCCTCGCGGGGTAATTATTTTTCCGTTTTGAATGTAGGTGTTGCTGTTGCCTATTATTATCAGGCTGAACATATCGATTTCATCGTAATTTATTTTTTGGAGCTCGGTAAGGGTAATTTTTTCGTTATTACGGCAGGCATTTTTTACTATGCCTACAGGCGTTTTGGGAGCCCTGAATTTTAAGATTATATTTACGGCTTCTTCGATATAATCGGAACGGGTTTTAGATTTTGGATTGTAGAGAGCAATTACAAAATCGCCCTCCGCCGCTAAGCCGACTCTTTTTTTTATAACCTCATAATCGGTGAGCCTGTCGGAAAGGCTGATAAGGGCCGTATCGTGCATTAAGGGGGCTCCCAGCCTTGAAGCTGCAGCAAAGGCGGCGGAAATCCCCGGAATTATTTCGACATTTAAATCGGGAGCAAGCTCCAAGATTGGGCCTGCCATTCCGTAAAGACCGGCATCTCCGGTGCTTATAATGCTTACGGTTTTTCCTTCCTTTACCTTTGAAACTGCATACTTACATCTTTCAATTTCGCCGGTCATTCCCGTTTGAAAAACTTCTTTGCCTTCGATAAAGGGTTTTATATATTCAATGTAGCCTGAATAGCCTACAATTATTTCGGATTGCTTTAAGGCCTCGGCAGCCTGAGCCGACATATATTCCGCCCCGCCGGGGCCTATACCTACAACAAATAGTTTACTCAATTTTATTTCCTCGCTTGTAATTATATAACAAAACGGTCTTATGTACAAGCTGAGATAAACGGTAAAAAAGTACCGCAGGCAATTTTCATGGGAAGTACACTACAGGCAAGCCTCTCTCGATCATGATTTTTGGGCTTAAGGTACTCCTATGAACCGAACAAGCGAGGTTCTTCGCTTCTCTGCTGCCCCAGTTTTCACCGTTTCTTTTGAAAATTATGGGCATCTGCCGGTATTCCCCAACGGTTGACATTATTATCAAAAAAATACTAAAATGTTCTCTAATAAAATTATAAAGAATAAAATTATAAAGCGAGAAAACTATGGCTATTATAATAAAAACAACGGGGAAGGCTATCCCCAAAAAAATAATGCACAACAGCGATTTTCCCGCTTCTTTAGATACTTCGGATGAATGGATCAGAAGCCACACAGGGATAGGAAGCCGCTATATAGCTTCCCAAGAAGATACAAGTGCATCCCTCGGTGCCGAGGCCTGTAAGCAGGTTTTGGCAAATGAAAATCTAAATCCTCAGGATATAGACTTAATTATCTGTGCTACCGCCACAGCAGAATACCAAGGCTTTCCGTCAAATGCCTGTCTTATCCAAAAAGAACTGGGTGCAAAAAATGCGGCATGTTTTGACCTGTCGGCAGCATGTTCAGGCTTTTTATACGCAATAGATACGGCAGCAGCCCTCATGGAAAGGCACGGCCGACGTTATGCCCTTGTCTGCGGCACCGAAGTTTTAAGCAAAATAATAGATTGGCAAGACCGTTCTACCTGCGTACTATTCGGAGACGGGGCCGGGGCGGCCCTCCTTGAAAACACATTTGATAATTCAAAGAGGGGCATAGGTTCGGTAATTTTAGGTTCTGACGGAACAGGTTATGAAGCTCTTTATATGGCAGACCATCTAAAAATGAACGGAAGAACCGTCTACAATTTTGCAGTCGGCGTTATAACCGAAACCGTAAAAAGCCTTCTTCAAAAAGAAAACATCAATATGGAAGATGTAGACTTGGTTGTATGCCACCAAGCCAATAAACGCATTTTAGAAGCCGCCGCAAAAAGACTTAACACCGATATGAGCAAATTCGCATGTAATATGGAAAACTACGGAAACACTTCGGCAGCTTCCATTCCGATAACCCTCGATGATTTGAGGCTTCAAGGAAAATTAACTGAAGGAACAACGATAATTACGGCAGGCTTTGGGGCCGGGCTCACATGGGGCGGTGCTGTAATAAGATTCTAGTAAAGAGAGGATTATGATGAACAGTATATTTTTATTTTCGGGGCAGGGAGCCCAATTTAAGGGTATGGCTCAAGATATTCTTGACGAATACGGAGCCGCAAAGGACCTAATCAAAAAAATCGGCAATATAACCGGAGAGGATATCGATGCCCTTTTACGGCACACCGAAAACGAAGAGCTTTCAAGAAGCGATAAGAGCCAGCTGGCTATAATTGCGGTTGAGACGTCCATTCTTGCTGTTTTAAAAGAAAAAGGAATCAGCCCATCAGCCGTTGCAGGTTTCAGTCTGGGCGAATTTTCGGCCCTCTATGCTTCTGGTATTTTGAGCTTTGAAGATATGATACGCATCGTACAAAAACGAGGGGTTATTATGCAGGCAGCCTGCGATAAGATTGCAGCAAGAGCAACAGAGGGCTCCGGTGCCCTGGGCATGTCGGCTATTTTAAAACTTGAGCCCGAAAAGGTTGTGGAGTTATTAAAGCCCTATTCCGACCCCAAAAGCGGAATAGTATTTGCCGCCAATATGAATAGTCCCGTTCAAACCGTTATCTCGGGAACGGCGGAGGGCTTAAGCCTTGCAGAAGACTTGTGCAAGGAAGCCGGAGCAAAAAGATGTGTCCGCCTTGCGGTTGCGGGCCCCTTCCACTCCCCCCTAATGGAAGAAGCGGCAAAAGAATTTGAAGAGGTCTTAAAAAGCTTTGACTTTAAAGCCCCTCAAATCCCGGTATTTTCAAATGTTACGGGCAAGCAAGTAAAATCGGGAGAAGAAGCAAAAGCAAACGCAGTTCTTCACCTTACCCATCCAGTCCTATGGACGAGCGAAGAAAAGGAAATCGCTTCTTTAAGCGGAAGCTTAAAACCCTGCCGCCTCTTAGAAGTAGGCCCGGGAAACACCCTGTGCAATCTTTGGAGAGACAGCGGTTTTGCATCGGATGAACTCACATGTTCACCGACAGGCACTTTAGACCAATTAAACAAGATTATAGAATAGGAAAGGTACAAGTATTATGTTATTAAAAGGAAAAAAAGCATTGGTAACAGGCTCTTCGAGAGGAATCGGAAAAGAGGTTGTTAGAAGATTTATTGAAGAGGGAGCCGAAGTTTGGGGCTTATGTACAAAACCTTCTGCAAACAAAGCGGAAATGGAGGCATTTGCAAAAGAAAAAGGAAGCGTATTTCATGAAATATACGCCGACTGCGGCAATGCGGAAGGCCTTACCGAAACGGTAAAAAAAGCCCTCGAAGAATCGGGCGGCTTTGACATACTTGTAAACAACGCAGGTATTACAAGAGACGGCCTTTCATTTAGGATGAAGCTTTCCGACTGGGAAGACGTTTTGCGCATAAACTTAACAGGCGTTTTTGTCGCCTCGCAAATTGTTTCTTCCGACATGATTAGAAAAAGAGCCGGCTCGATTATCAATATGACAAGTATCGTAGGCCTTCACGGTCAGGGCGGGCAGGTTAACTATTCCGCAAGCAAGGCAGGCCTCATAGGTTTCACAAAGAGCCTTGCAAAAGAAACGGCAGGAAGAGGAGTACGCGTAAACGCCATCGCCCCCGGCTATATCGAAACCGATATGACCGCTGCCGTAAACGAAGAAATGCGGAAGGCATGGGTCGAGGGTATCCCCTTAAAAAGAGCCGGACAGCCCCTAGACATAGCAAACGCCGCAGTCTTTTTGGCTTCGGACTTATCGCTTTATATAACCGCCCAAGTCCTAGGTGTCGACGGCGGACTGGGAGCATAACAATGAAGCTAAGAAACCGCTAAGAACGCCAAGAGCACAAAGGAATTTAAAGAATGAGTTATAAAGACTCCCTAAATATTCTTTGCGGTCATTGCGATCTCTGCGGTTAAATTAAACAGGAAACAGTTTGGAGGTATGATATGATTGTAAAACCTATGGTTAGGAACAATATTTGTCTAAACGCTCATCCGCAAGGATGCAAAAAAGGCGTTGAGGATCAAATAGAGTACACAAAAAAGAGAATTACCGCTGAGGTAAAAGCCGGAGCAAAGGCACCTAAAAACGTGCTGGTACTCGGCTGCTCGAACGGTTACGGACTTGCAAGCCGCATAACGGCAGCATTCGGCTATGGGGCCGCCACTATCGGCGTTTCCTTTGAAAAGGCCGGAAGCGAAACAAAGTACGGCACACCCGGCTGGTACAACAACCTTGCCTTTGACGAGGCTGCAAAAAGAGAAGGCCTTTATTCCGTAACTATAGATGGAGACGCCTTTTCCGATGAAATCAAGGCACAAGTAATCGAAGAAGCCAAAAAGAAAGGAATTAAATTCGATCTTATAGTTTACAGTTTGGCAAGTCCTGTAAGAACCGATCCCGACACAGGCATAATGCACAAGTCCGTCTTAAAACCCTTCGGTAAAACATTTACAGGCAAGACAGTCGATCCCTTTACTGGAGAACTAAAAGAAATCTCCGCCGAACCTGCAAACGATGAAGAAGCCGCCGCTACAGTTAAGGTTATGGGAGGAGAAGACTGGGAACGCTGGATAAAGCAGCTTTCAAAGGAAGGTCTTTTAGAAGAAGGCTGCATTACCCTAGCCTATTCCTATATCGGCCCGGAAGCTACACAGGCCCTCTACCGAAAGGGCACCATAGGAAAAGCGAAAGAACACCTTGAAGCAACAGCCCACCGCCTAAACAAAGAAAACCCGTCAATACGGGCCTTCGTTTCGGTAAACAAGGGCTTGGTAACAAGGGCAAGTGCGGTAATCCCCGTAATTCCCCTATATCTCGCTTCCTTGTTTAAGGTTATGAAAGAAAAAGGAAACCACGAGGGCTGTATCGAGCAGATCACTCGCCTTTATGCCGAAAGGCTTTACCGTAAAAACGGCACAATTCCCGTCGATGAAGAAAACAGAATCCGTATCGACGACTGGGAGCTTGAAGAAGACGTTCAAAAGGCAGTTTCGGCTTTAATGGAAAAAGTAACAAGCGAAAATGCCGAAAGCTTAACCGACCTTGCCGGCTACCGCCACGACTTTTTAGCCTCAAACGGCTTTGATGTCGAAGGCATCAACTACGAAGCCGAAGTAGAAAGGTTCGACAGGATTTAAATTGGAAAAATGGGTAATGAATAATTGGTACTTGATAATTTAATTACGCATTAAGCATTACCCATTAAATATAAAAGGTATTGAGTGGAAGATTATAATAAAGAGTTTAAAATCGATATTCCTAAAAAACAAAGTGCACTTAAAGCTGAAATCGTCTCTTTTTTAAATAGCACCAATGGAGAAATCTATTTAGGAG
>CAJPPE010000081.1 GCA_905372345.1 uncultured Treponema sp.
ATTTTTATTATTGGGAAAATAAGATTTTCCATTTTGTTTAATTCGCTATCGCCTGCATATAGACACTGATCAGCAATAATTTTCAATAAAACATATAATTCACTCCATTCACCTTTATTTCCCTTTAGTTTCTCCACTTTCATACTCCTTTATTTCTTTTAATATTTTTTTTGCTGTCGCTTTAATCGCAGGAATTGCCACAGAGTTACCGAATTGTTTATATGCGGAAGCATCAGAAACCGGAATAATAAATTCATCCGGAAAACCTTGAAGCCTGGCCCATTCTCTTGGCGTCATCTTTCTTATGCCTTCTCTATTTACTTCTCCCTTGATATTTGTCATAGGTTTGAAATCTGTTATTCTGTCATCAAGTACAAGGTTTCTTTCCCTCCCCATACCTCCAACCATAATAGCATTTGTTATACCGTTGTCATCAATAATTTCATAGCCGAATCCGTTTCCTTTATTTTTGTGCCTTTCTTTATGCTCTTTAAGTGTTTTTAAGTATTGAGTCGATAAATAATATTTTGTGGGAACAACATTTTTTTCCTTAACATCTAAAAATTTTGTATCCTTATTGATGGGTTTTGGATAAGCAAATTTCGTGATTTTTGTACAGGGATGGAATCCAACAATGAATATCCTTTCTCTGTTTTGAGGCAGACCAAAATCTTTTGCGTTTATTATTTGTGGTTCGGGTACAAAATATCCTAAATCGTTTCTCAATACATTTAAAATTGTTTCTAATGTTTTTCCTTTATTATGATTTCTAAGGCCCTTTACATTTTCAAGAAAAAAAGCTTTGGGTTGTTTTTGCTTTAATATATCTGCTACTTCAAAAAAAAGAGTACCTCGCGTGTCTTCAAAACCTCCTCTTTTACCTGCGATAGAGAAAGCCTGGCATGGGAATCCTGCACATAATATATCGAAGTGTTCCGGGATATATAGTTTTGTGGTATCTTTTGTAATATCTCCGAAGGGAAGTTCTCCAAAGTTTGCTAAGTAGGTTTTTTTTGCTTCATTATCCCATTCACTAGTAAATACACACTTTCCACCTAAACTTTGAAAAGCAATTCTAAATCCTCCTATGCCTGCGAATAAATCTATAAAAGTAAATTTAGGATTATTAGGTGGAGGAAAAGGAATATCAAGTGAATCAAAAATACCGTATTGTAGGGCTTTTTCGGCAGCTTCAGAATCTGTTTCTTTATCGGGGTAAGAGTAAGTCATTGCCTTTTGAGTAAACTTGACAGCTTCAGATTTATATAATTCGTTATTTTCCATGTGTTCATTTAGCAAGTAATGAGTTACAACTGCTTTCATATTTTGCTCTTCTTCAGATTCGTTCTTAAATTTGGTATCTATGAAAGATGTTAAATCCAGTTTATCTTTTAACTCCATCTTTAAACCTCCGATTACTTTTTTGATCTTATAAATACAAGTCGGCAATTTTTGCTCTATATCTTTAGCCCAGAACCGTAAAATTTTCCAGCCTTCTTTTTTAAGATATTCATTTACTTCTTTATCACGCTCTATGTTTCTTTCTATTTTTTTTATCCAAAATTCTTGATTTGTTTTGTGGTCTAATTTTTTTGTTAGCCAATCTTTTCCATGCCAAAATTCTCCATCAACAAAAACAGCAAGCTTCAAGTTTGTAAATACAAAATCCGGTTTTCCAAAAACCGACTTATCATTTTTGATGAACAACAAGCCTTCAGACAACATTGCTTCTTCTAACAGTAGCTCCGGCTTTGTACCGCTTGCCTTATTTGCCTGCATATTTTTTCGTCGTTGTTCTTTCGTTAATTTATCCATAGATCATACTTCCTAAAAATAATATACTAAAAAACAAAAAAAAGCAATTATTGTTGACAAAAACACTCAATATAGCTTTTTCTCCATTCCTTGACCAAGCCCTTTTTTTATGTTAGAATAGCACGAATTTATAGATTTCGGAGTATAATGCGTGGAAGAGATAGAAACTAAGGAAGGCGGAGCCGTAATTCCGATTCCTATCGAAAATGAAGTAAAAAGAGCCTACATAGATTATTCAATGTCAGTTATCGTAAGCCGAGCCCTGCCCGATGTAAGGGACGGCCTAAAGCCCGTTCATAGGCGAATCCTTTATTCAATGGAAGAAAAGGGCTTACGCAGTTCAGGTCCCACCCGAAAGTGTGCTAAGATTGTAGGTGATGTATTAGGAAGTTACCACCCGCACGGCGACGCTTCGGTCTATGATGCCCTCGTCCGCCTTGGACAGGACTTTTCTCTCCGCTATCCGGTTATTTATCCCCAAGGAAACTTCGGAACCATAGGAGGCGACCCGCCCGCAGCTTACCGATACACGGAAGCTAAGATGGCTAAAATAGCCGAAACCATGGTCGAGGACATAAAAAAAGAAACAGTCGATTTTATTCCGAACTTTGATGATTCTACAAAGGAACCGACTGTTCTTCCGGCTAAATTCCCCTTCTTGCTTGCAAACGGCTCAAGCGGAATTGCTGTCGGTATGGCAACCAACATGCCGCCCCATAACTTACGCGAAATAGCCGATGCGGTTTCAGCCTACATAGACAATCCCGAAATCGAAATAGACGAGCTTTGTAAATATATGAAGGGCCCCGACTTCCCGACAGGCGGAGTTATCTACGGACGAAAGGGAATAAAACAAGCCTTTAAGACAGGCCGCGGAAAAATCTTGGTACGCGGTAAATTTACAATCGAGGTCGATAAAAAAGGAAAAGAAACTATAGTCTTTACCGAAGTACCCTATCAAGTAAACACTACAACCCTTGTATCCCGTATCGGGGAACTGGCCCGCGAAAAAATTATAGACGGAATCGCAAACGTAAACGATGAAACTTCGGATAGAACGGGATTGCGTATTGTTATAGAGCTAAAGAGGGGGGCTATTACAAAGGTTGTTTTAAACCAACTTTTTGCAAAGACAGCTCTTCAGTCTTCTTTTGGAGTTATAAACCTTGCTCTTGTAAACGGAAGACCTGAAACCCTCAACTTAAAACTTCTTGTAAAATACTTTGTCGAGCACAGGGTCGATGTAGTTACCCGCAGAACAAAATTCGATTTGCGCAAGGCGGAAGAAAGAGCTCATATCTTGGAAGCCCTCATCGTCGCTATCGACAACATAGATGAAGTTATCAAAATAATAAGGGCATCCCGCGATCCGCAAACGGCAAAAAACGGCTTGATGGAAAGGTTCGGCTTTGATGATGTTCAAGCTCAGGCCATAGTCGATATGCAGCTAAAGCGCTTGACCAGCTTGGAAATCGAAGACCTACGAAAAGAATTGCAGGAATTGCAGGTCCTAATCGCTCACTTAAAAGACCTCCTTGCTCATCCCGAAAAGATTTTAGCTCTAATAAAGGAAGAAACTAACGAGATAGCTGAAAAGTTCGGAGATGAACGCAAAACCGATATAGTAGCCGATGAGGTTGAAGAGCTTAATATCGAAGACCTTATCAAAAAAGAAGAGATGGTTATTTTAATTTCTCACCTCGGATATATTAAGCGTATTCCTGCCACAGCCTATAAGAGTCAAAATAGAGGAGGCAAGGGTTCCAATTCCGCAAACCTTGCCGAAGATGACTTTTTGGATCAGATTTTTACGGCCTCAACCCATGATTATATTATGTTTATCACAAATGCGGGAAAGGCCTACTGGTTAAAGGTGCATGAAATACAGGAAGCAAGCAGAACAAGCCGCGGCTCTCACATAAAATCCCTTCTTTCCGTTTCTTCCGATGAAGAAATTACGGCCGTTGTTTCCTTAAAAGAATTTGACGATAAGACCTATCTTTTGATGGCAACAGCAGGCGGTGTCGTAAAAAAAGTAACAACCGATAATTTTGCAAATGCAAAAACCCGCGGAATCATCGCGATAAAACTCGATGAGGGCGATAAACTTGTAAGTGCAATTCTTACAGGCGGCAAGGACGAAATCATGCTGATTACCCGCCGAGGTCAGGCCCTCCGCACCAGCGAAGAGGACATCCGCTCTCAAGGCCGTTCTTCCCGCGGCGTTACCGGAATAAAGCTTTCTTCCGAGGATGAGCTTACAGGCGCTCTCCGAGTAACGGAAAATCAAAAGATGCTTGTTATGACCGAAAACGGTTACGGCAAGCGCGTGGACTTTTCCGAATTTTCAGCTCACGGAAGAGGAACCGGCGGACAGCGTATTTATACCCTCTCGGAAAAAACGGGAGAAGTTGTAGGACTTCTTACCGTCTTTGATGACGACGAGGTTGTCTGCATAACAGGCCAAGGAAAAACTATCCGCATCAGCGTAAACTCTGTAGGCACTATGGGAAGGTCCGCACAGGGTGTAAGAATATTGGATATTGAAAGTCCCGATATGCTTATCGGACTTGATGTTGTTGCCCGCGATGAAGAATAAATAAGATGTTCTTTGGGGTATTGAGTATGCGATTATGAAAAACTTATCTTGTTCAAAGTGTGTTTGTGATGAAATTGATCTGCAATTAAAACCTAAAAAAATATCAAAAAATTTATGGAAGCTGGCTTATCCTACAATGATTTCAGCAGGCTTGCAAAACTTTTATGATATTGTCGATATGGTTTGGGTAGGGCAGATATCTAAGACGGCTCTTTCAGGTGTTACCCTCTTTTCTTCCATATACCTGCTTTTTACCATTTTAAATGAAGTCGCAGGGGCCAGTTCCGTGTCGATGATTTCGCAAAACTATGGCCGGGGCGATATGGAAAAGACTCAGCGTATTGCCGAACAGACTATCAGTTTTAAGGTTGTCCTTGCAATAATGTCAGCTTTTCTTTTAGCCATTTTTTTAAAACCGATTTTATGGTTTTTTCTTCCGGATCAAGAAGTTTTAAATTCCGCTTTAGAATATGGATGGCTTAGAATCTTTTTTATTCCTGTAATGTTTTCTTCATATTCGGTAAATACGATTTTTAGGTGTACCGGAGATGCAAAAACACCCTTGCACATTATGATAATATCCACCATTATAAACTTGGTTTTAGATCCTGTTTTTATGTTCGATATAATTCCCGGAACAAATATCCCGGGCTTAGGTATGGGTGTTTTTGGTGCAGCCCTTGCAACAGTAACAGCCCGAACTATAAGTTTCTTATACGGATTTTTGATTCTCTTAAGCGGAAGGCGCAAAGTAAAAATAAGCTTTAAAGGTCTTTTTAGACTTGACAAAAAAATAGATGCCGACCTTTTACTCATAGGTCTTCCTTCAGGTATTAACTCTCTTGTCCGCAGCTTTGCTCAAGTAACGATTATGAAATTCGTAACAGTTTACGGTGCTGATGCAGTTGCTCTTGCAGGTGTCGGCGGAAAGCTTTCACAGTTTGCCTTTATGCCTATTTTCGGATTTAATATGGGAGGCGCAACTCTGGTAGGTCAAAGCCTTGGCCGAGATAATATTAAGGAAGCAAAGCTTACTTCTAAGATAAACGCTTTTATGTCAGCATCTGTAGTAGGAATTTTTGCAGTCATAATTATGGGAACGCCTCAAACTTTTTTGCGGTTTTTCTTCCCAAATGATCCGTCGATGCTTTTGCAGGGAAGTTTAATGTTGCGTATATTTTATCCGTCCTTTATAATTTTATCTATGGGATTGGGGCTCGCTGTGGTCTTTTCGGGCTCGGGTCATACAAGGCCAATACTTTACTCTACCTTGGGTTCTCGATGGTTTGTACAAATCCCGTTTTTATTTTTGGTTGTAAATATTTTACACCTTCCCCTATTTGCCGTTTGGACCTCTTATATTTTTGCGGAGGCTGCCGAATTTATGGTTATTCTATATCACTACCGCAAAGGGGTTTGGTGTAATAAGAGGGTTTAAAATTTGCTAAGCTATCGTCACGGTTTTCATGCCGGAAATCAGGCCGATGTTTTTAAGCATTCGGTTCTCTTTTCTTTTTTAAAACTCTTCACCCAAAAGCAAAAACCATTTACGGCCTTTGATTTAAATGCCGGAAGTGCTTCCTATAATCTTTTAAGCGAATGGAGTTTAAAAACCGGCGAAGCGGAAGAGGGGATAATCCGCTTTTTAGATTTATATAAAAAAGAAAAACTGCCTCTTCCAATACCTGAAGACTTCAAGGCTTATTTAGCTTTTTGCTTAAAAAATTATGATAGAAATTCATCTTATGCCGGTTCTCCAGAAATCATCCGTTCATTTTTACAAAAAGAATCCAATTTGATTTTATGCGATTTACATTCTGCCGAAGCTGAAAAATTAAAAGAACTTTATAAGCATGTAGAAAATGTTCACGTGCACAAACGAGATTGCTATGAGGCTGTCAGGGCTCTTACTCCGCCTCTTCCTATTCGGGGCTTTGCCTTATTTGATCCCAGCTACGAAGTCGATTCTGATTATACAGCGATTGCAGAAGCTGTCGAAAAGGTCTGTAAAAAATGGCCTATTGGCATCTTTATAATTTGGTATCCTATATTGAATTATAAAACCGAAGAGTGCCGAGCTCTAAAAAGCCGAATCAGTAAGGCCATGAACAATAAAACATTAAACATTGAAGTCAGGCATTTTTCAAACAAGATAGATTCTGAAAATGAATACGGCCTACAAGGTTCAGGCCTTTTAATCACAAATCCTCCATGGGGTTTGGAAGAAAAACTGAAAGGAATTTGTGAATATGTTGAGAAAGTGTTAGATTGAAAAACCATAAATTTTAGGTTTTTTCCTATGATTATGTGAAAATTCATAGTGAAATAAAAAAGTATTTACTATAGGCATAAAGGTATTATTATGGTATAATAAGACCACTGGGAGGTGCATATGCCGCAAATAGTACCAATTCGCGACTTAAAAAATACGAGTGCAATTTCAAATCTTTGTCATGAAACAAATGGGGGGTTAACTTCGGCAACCAAATAAGGTTGCCTCGTTAACTGATGAGTTTGCCATTCGGCAAACATCACTGATTATATACCGTTTCTCGTTTCACTGCGAAACGGCGAATTGAAC
>CAJPPE010000082.1 GCA_905372345.1 uncultured Treponema sp.
TTTTTGTCTACACAATATTGAAGAAGGTCTACAATGTTGCCGTGATAAGCGATTGAGATTGGCTCCTTCTTTTTTAGGTACTCGTCTACCTTTTTAAAGATTTCGTCCAAGTTATCGGACATTTCGTGAACCCAGCCTTGTTCAAGACGGGTATTGATTCTCGATTTATCGACTTCGGCAAAAACACCGACGGCATTTGCTATTTCGCAGGCCTTGGGTTGGGCTCCCGACATTCCGCCCAAGCCGGAAGAAATAAAGAGTTTTCCCCTTAAGTCGCCGTCGCTTGCAACTCCCAGTTCCTTGCGGCCTGCTGTGAGGATTGTATTAAATGTTCCGTGAACTATACCCTGAGGGCCGATATACATCCAGCCGCCTGCCGTCATCTGTCCGTAGTTGGCAACGCCCATTTCTTCTGCAACTTCCCAGTCCTTGTAATTATCGAACATACCTATCATAAGGCCGTTTGTAATTATAACCCTCGGAGCTTCAGGTTTTGAAGGGAAGAGGCCTAAGGGGTGTCCCGATTCCATAACAAGGGTTTGATCTTCGGTTAATTCTTCCAAATATTTTTTGATGAGGCGGTACTGAAGCCAGTCATGGCAGACCGAGCCCGTTTCACCGTAGGTTACAAGCTCATAAGGGTAGAGGGCGACATCGAAGTCAAGGTTGTTGTCTATCATAACCTGCATAGCCTTTGCTGCAAGACATTTGCCCTTGTACTCATCTATGGGTTTTCCGTAAATGTTTCCGTGGGGCCTGTAGCGGTAGGCATAAATTCGGCCGTAGGTAAAAAGTTCATCCAAAAACTCAGGAGCGAGCTTTTCGTGAAGTTCTTCCGGTACATAGCGGAGGGCGTTTTTTAAGGCCGTTTCCGTTTGAGACTTTGTCAAGTTAAAGCCCCTGCTCGGTGCCCTTCTTATTCCCTTTTCAAAAACGGGATCGGGGGGAAGAGTCGCATCAAGTTTGATTGTCATCGCAGATGCAATTTCTTTGTTTGTAATCATAATAGTTTTCTCCTTTAAATATTAAAACTGATAAAAGTTAAATAATTGCCTTTTATAGAGCTTAAGTATAACATGAAGACTTAAAATATGCAAGATTTACTTTAATTTTATAATTCAAATTCAAGAAGCTGGCAGTTTTTGATTTCTATCTTTTCCAGTTCTTCTTTTGAATAAGATTTAAAATATGTGCAAATCATAGTGCTTATCATTCCATGACAAACAAAAAGCACGTTTTCATTTTTGTGTTTTGCTTTGACCTCTTCAATCATACCATAGGCATGGTGTGCAATTTGCACCAAGGATTCTCCTTGCGGGAATCTAAAAAAAGGATTGTCGGTTATTTTTAAAAATTCAGGCTTCCTCCAATCCTCACCTTCAAAAGTTCCGAAATTTATTTCTTTTAAGCGTTCATCTATTTTTGCTTTTATACCCAAAGTTTTTTCGATATAGGCTGCTGTTGCTATGGCTCTTTTAAGCGGGGACACATAGATAAGGCTGATCTTATTTTTATCCTGTTCGGCAGCAAGGCGTTTGGCGAGTTCTTTTGCTTGGGCTTTTCCTTTTTCTGTAAGAGAAGCTTCGGAAACGCCGCAAGCCATCATCTTAGAATTCCAGTCGGTTTCACCGTGACGTACAACAAAAAGTTTCATGCAAAAATTATATGTTTTTTAAGCTTAAAGAACAAGTAGGAACCGTTCAATTTGCTATCCTTCTCACTGAAGAAATATGACAAAAACAGCATTTTTCTTCAGTGAGATATGATGTCGGCACCTCTTTCAGTTTTAGCACTTATTTTGCTATTATATATGTAAACAAATATACAAAGGGTGCCGTCAACAGAATCGAAAGGATAACTCTTTCAACCCAGATGATAAGATAGTCCTTCATCTTTAATGGAATCTCCGTGCTCATCATACAGGGGATAGATGCCGAGAAAAATAAGATTTCGGAAACGCAGGCTACAGCTACTACAAGCCTTGTACCTGCCGAGGCGCTTGCAACTAATGGAGCCGGCAAGAACATTTCCGCGATGCTTGTAGCAAGAGCTTTTGCTGCAAGTACGGGCTCAGGCAGTTGTATCAGCCACGTAAAGGGCACAAAGATATATCCGATTATGTCAAAAACCGGAGTATATTTTGCAATGATAAGACCCAAACTTCCGATTGCCATTAAAGACGGAGCCAAACCTATTGCAAGTTTTACACCGTCAAGCAAATTTATTTTTACATTTTGGGGAAGGGTAGGAGCAGAAGAACAAACATTTACGGCTTCTCCCAAGGCAATTTTAAATTTATTCCCCTTTACATCGGTTTCGATATCGCCCTTGCTGTCTTCATAATATGAGTCGGCTTTTTTGGATAGAGGATATATTCTTGCAGTAATTGCTGTCACGATAAAGGTAACTATAACCGTTGTCCAAAAATAGAAGTTCCAGTGTTCCATAAACCCTAGTGTTTTTGCAACTATTATCATAAAGGTTGCAGACACGGTCGAAAAGCCCGTAGCGATAATTGCAGCTTCCTTGTTTGTGTATTTTCCTTCTTTGTAAACACGGTTTGTAATGAGCAAGGCTATCGAATAGCTTCCTACAAAAGAAGCTACGGCATCAATAGCACTGCGGCCGGGAGTTTTCCAAACAGGTTTCATTACAGGACGCATAAATACGCCTACAAATTCCATGAGACCGTAACCTACGATAAAAGCCAAAAATACCGAGCCTATAGGAACGATGGTTGTGACCGGAACTACAATTTTACCGTAGATAAAAGGCAACATTCCTTTGGCTAAAAGAGCTTCAGGCCCTACATTGAATACCGTCATAATTGCAAAGGGGATTGCAAGAATGTTGATAATTGAAAACACCATTTTTACCTTGGTCTTTTTCCATGCCCCAGTTATAAATGGAAAAACTACGCCCACGCAGCAAAGCAAAAGCCCCCAGTACTTTGCATAATATGGAATCTTTTGAATCAATCCCACAATATGATCCAATGGAATCGTCTTTTTTCCTCCGATTGCAATCGGAATAAAAAACATAAAAATACCGATCAAACTATAAACCACAAACCGGATTATAGTTTTCGGTTCCGTCTTTCCTTTGGGAACAGCTGTTCCGTTTCTTTTTTCGTCACTCATAAAAATTCTCCTTATATCTATTTTGTCAATATTAAAAACAAACTTGATTCATCTATTTCTTTTATCTCATACCGAAAACCCGATTGAATGCCGAGTTTTTTAAGTTCTTCTTCGGTAAAGGTTACCGCCTTAAAACCGTCTTTGCAGATAATGATACCGTCCTTTGTTTTTTCTTCATCGATTTCGCCTAAAAGCTTTTTATCCGCCTGTTCCCGAAACCATTCAAGCCGATCTTTCCAGAATTTTCCGCTATAGGTGCTGAAAAAGGCTTTTCCGCCTTTCTTGAGACTTTGGACACATACGGTAATAAGGCGTTCTGCAGAACCTTTAATTGCGGAAAGTCCGTTTTGCAAACAGAGTACCATGTCAAATTCACCATTAAACGCAAGGTTATAAGCATCCGCCGCCTGCACTGTTGCGTTGGAACTATCTTTTAAAAATTCTTTTGCAAAGGCAACCGAATCTTCGGAAATGTCGATACCGATAAGACGCTTTGCATACGGAGACAATTCTTTTAATATTCTCCCATACCCGCAGCCGACTTCCAGGACCGATTCGGCTCCGGTTAAATTCCGTTTGATAAAATTTATTTCTTCATTGAGGTATTGCCGCACACGGGGAAGAGCCGTATCGTATACTCGGAATAATTTTTGTGCATTTAAATTCTGTGCGTAATAATTGGCTTCGTTTTTCATACCGGCCTCCTAATTTTTATCATTAATTCTACAATATTATTCTACCACCTCCTCCCGTTTTGTCAAGATTTTATTTAAAAAATTAAAATTTTGTTGATGAGTTCCGGCTCAATCGTATGGAATTTATAGAAAAACTAAAATAAAATATCTAAAAGAGGGCAATAAGCTGTATCGTAGAGGGTGAGGAGTTGAGCATGAGCTCAACGTTTTGCGGTTTGTTCCTCGGGCTTTACCTTTTCTATTTTCCTGAAAGCCTATTTTTCCATGAGGCGATTAGCTGGAGGGCTTTTATAGGGGCTGTTTCATCGGGATCGGTTGAAAGGATTTCGTTTAAGATAAGCTCTTCTTCAGGGAAGAGGGATAGGCCTTTTGCAGCCGGACTTGAAGTAGCTTTTTCCTCTGAGGTTATGGCTGTGCAGCCGGAATTACTTGTTTCTTGGATAGTCCGTTCTTTTTGAAATTGGCTTCGCATGTATAAAAGGTTTTCTGCTCTTGTTAGAACGCTTTGAGGGATACCGGCAAGGCCTGCAACGTGGATGCCGTAAGAGTTTCCGGCAGCTCCGGGGACGACCTTTTTTAAAAAGACTATCTTTCCTTCCGCTTCAAGTACGTCCAATTTTAGGTTTATGATTTTTTCGTGCTCCAAGCGGGTAAGCTCATGGTAGTGGGTTGCAAAAAGGGTTTTTGCCTTTATGGTGTCAAGGAGATGTTCACTCACAGCCTGTGCAATGGCAAGACCGTCCTCCATAGACGTTCCACGGCCGACCTCGTCCATAATAACAAGGCTGTTTCGAGTCGCCGAATTCAGGATATAGGCCGTTTCTATCATCTCGACTAAAAAGGTTGATTCTCCTCGGGCAAGATTATCCGTAGCTCCCACCCTGCAAAAAATCTTATCTACGGGGCTTAAAACGGCTTTTTCGGCCGGAACAAAGGAGCCTATCTGTGCCAATAGGCAGATTAAGGCTGTCTGCCGCAAAAAGGTGCTTTTTCCCGCCATATTGGGTCCCGTAATGACGGCAAAAGACGGAATATTTCTATCTTCAGGATTGGAATTTTCTCCGGATAAGAGCTTAATGGAATTGGGTACAAAGTCTCCGGCTCTAAGATGGTTTTCGACTACGGGGTGCCTGCCGCCCGTTATATTTAAGATGCCGGAATCGCCGCAAAGTTCGGGCCTTGTCCAAGCGTGTAAAACTGCGGCCTGTGCAAAGGATTGGTTCACATCGAGCTCGGCAACTTCTTCTGCAAGTTTTTGTAAAAAGCAGTGATGGGAGCCTATTTCGGTACAGACCTCATCAAAAACTTCTTTTTCGGCTTCAATCAGTCTTTCTTCCGAGTTATTTATATTATCTTCAATTTGTTTTAAGGTTTCGGTGGTGAATCGGTCTGCATTTGACAGGGAGCGTTGGCGGATAAAATAATCGGGAACAGCCGAGATGTTTCCTAAAGACACTTCCAAAAAATAGCCCATCATTCTATTGTATTTTATTTTTAGATTAGTGATGCCCGTTTTTTTCCGTTCATCGTCCAAATACTTTTCAAGAATTTCGTGGGCATTTTCTTTTATGTTTTTTATCGTGTCGACCTTTTTTGAAAAGCCTTTTTTTATAAGTTTTCCGTCATTTAAGGCTATAGTGCAATCATCATCTATCGAATTTTCCAAAAGATTTCGGATTTCAGTTAGCAATTTTTTTTCTTCATCGTTAAGTTGCAAAAAATTAAGTTTTTTTTCTTCTATGAGGCTGCCCATCCTTATTACGGAGTTAAGACTTTGTTTTAGGGCAAGAAGATCCTTGCCGTGAGTCTTTTGCATTGCAATGCGGCCTGAAAGCCGTTCAATATCGAGTATGGAAGAAAGAGTCTCCCGTATAATGGCCGATGCCTTTCCGTCCTTAAAAAGACTGTTTACCTTGTCAAGCCTCTTATCTATTTCCTTCTTTGAGCGGAGCGGATAGCTTATCCTTCTCCTCAAAAGGCGGGTGCCCATGGCCGTTTTTGTATAATTTACGGATTCAAAAAGGCTGTACGAGGGGCTATTATCCCTCAAGTTTGTCAAAAGCTCTAAATTTTTCCTTGTGGAATCGTCCAAGGAAACGAAGTCGCTTTCGGCATAGATTTTAATGCCGGAAATATGGGAAATATCCCTTCCCGAAATCTCTTCCAAGTATTGCAGTAAGAGGCCGGCGGGCGGAACTTCAGGCGAATCGGTATTGAGTAAAAAGCCCTTTAAGTTTTCCGTCCCAAAGCTTGAGCAAAGTCTTTTTTCAGCTTGATCGGGGTTAAAGCTCCAGTCGGGGTAAAAGTTTTGCATCATTGAAGGAAATTCCGAAAGGATTTGCTTTAGGGCAGGAAATTCGCTTTGAATCGACTGCTGAATTAAAATTTCCTTGGGGTTAATTCTTCCTATTTCTTTTAAAAACTGTTCTTTAAAGTCTGTTTTGGGGAAAGAAGTAGCAAAAAAATTGCCTGTGGTAATATCGATATAGGCAAGGCCTGCATAGTAGTCTAATCCGCTGTTGCCTTCCGTTTTTTTATTTGAGAAATAGACTGCGGCAAGGTAGTTATTGCTTCCCTGTTCCAAAAAGTCGTCTTCGGCAACGGTACCGGGAGTAATAACTTCGACTACCTTGCGCTCAGTCAGGCCTCCTGCTACGGGTTCCGTAACTTGCTCGCATATAGCAATTTTTTTTCCTGCACGCAGGAGGCGGGCTATGTAGATTTTTGCGGCATGATATGGAATACCGCACATAGGCACATCGGCTCTTTTTGTGAGAGTCAGGTTTAAGATTCGGCTTACTTCGACGGCTTCATCAAAAAACATCTCATAAAAATCGCCGAGCCTAAAAAAAAGTATTTCGTCTTTGTATTTTGCCTTAATGCTGAGGTATTGCCTCATCATAGGCGTTTGAGGTTTATTCACTTTGTCTTCTTAATTCTTGAATAACCTTGTCCGTAATATCGACGGTAGGGCTGTACCATATTATTCCGGCATTATGCTCGTAGCTTAAAACCATTGTGTAGCCTTCCGATTCGGCAACGCGGCGGACAGCTTCATAAAGACTGCTGTAAAATACATCATCATTTATTAAATTCTTTCGGAGCATATTGAGT
>CAJPPE010000083.1 GCA_905372345.1 uncultured Treponema sp.
ATAAGAGTATAATGTATTAAGCGTCAGGGGAAATTCCCCTGCACGCTTAAATGATCTTTGAAAAATGCCCTTTATGGGCGGCCCTTATGAAGCCCTGTACCGCAGTATTATTAACAGTTTGAGTAAAATTGTTAATAATACTGTGTTTATGATTTGTATAAAAGGCGCAAAATTTTATGCAAGATTATAAAATACAGGAGTATTTTCAGCAAAGGATGCTGAACTATAAGACTTCAGGGAGGGTCATTATGATTATTAATCACAATATGAGTGCAATGTTTGCACAAAGACAGGGAGGAGTCAACGAACTTCATCTCTCAAAAAACATCGAAAAACTTTCCAGTGCGCAAAGAATCAACCGCGCAGGTGACGATGCTTCAGGTTTAGCCGTATCCGAAAAGATGCGAAGCCAAATCAGAGGTTTAAACCAAGCCGGACAGAATATTCAAAACGGTGTTTCTTTTATTCAAGCAACGGAAGGTTACTTGGGTGAAACTACAGATATAGTTCAGAGATTAAGAGAGTTGGCTATACAGGCCTCAAACGGAATTTATTCTGCCGAAGACAGAATGCAGATTCAAGTCGAAGTATCACAGCTTGTTGACGAAGTAGACAGAATCGCAAGTCATGCTCAATTCAACGGAATGAACATTCTTACAGGCCGTTTTGCACAGGATTCCGTATCGGGACCCATGCAGCTCCACGTCGGTGCAAATATGGATCAAAGAGAGAAGATCTATATAGGAACGATGACAGCTACAGCACTCGGTATTATAGGAGCTCAGCAGGGCGGAGAAGATAAGATGATTTCAATGTCTTCTGTAGACGGTGCAAACATGGCATTGGGAGCCCTCGATAATGCTCTTAAGCAGATTAACAAGCAGCGTGCAGACCTTGGTGCATACCAAAATAGGTTTGAAATGGCATACAACGGTATAGCAATTGCTTCCGAAAATATGCAGGCTGCAGAATCAAGAATCCGAGATGCAGATATGGCTAAAGAGATTGTAGACTATACAAAGAACCAGATCTTGATCCAGTCAGGAACTGCTATGCTGGCACAAGCCAATGCTCAGCCTCAGGCTGTTGTTAGGCTTCTTCAATAACGAAGCAGATCTTGTGAGGGCTGATAAAGAAAGAGATAACCGGATGTCATCTCTTAAACTTGAAAGCCCTTAGAATTTTTAGGAAGAAAGAAGATGCGCCCTTCTTCTTCCTTTTTTTTACTGCTAAGAGTTGATGCTTAAAACGTTGTAACTATCTTTAGATGTCACGGATGATGTCTATTAAAGCCAAGGAGGTTTTTTATGAGTATAGAAGTAAACGGCATAGGGCACCAAGCAGTACTACAACCAATACGTGATACAGCGATTAACGGCTCAATGCGGGCTGCATCCGATGTAATAGTACAAAAGGAAGCCGCCGAACAAGCCGAAAATCAAAAAGTACTTGCTGACCCTAATGAAATCTCAAAAGCGGTTGCACAAATCCAAAAACTATGCGAAATGTGTGATCGAAAATTACAATTTAGAGTAAACAAAGAAACAAACCGCATTGTCATTAAGGTAATAGACGCAAATACCGACAAGGTAATAAGGGAAATTCCGTCAGAAGAAATACAAAGACTACAGGCCAGAATACGTGAAACAGTCGGCCTTTTATTTGATGAAACAATTTAATCGGTGTTTTCCCTTTTTAGGTATCAAAAGAAAACAGGGGTTTAGATGTCCGATTTAAGTATACCTGGAGTCAATAGTACATACGAAAAGCTGGTTGAAGCTTTGATGAAAAAGGAACGAATTCCTCGTGACAGAGAAGCCGAAAAACTGGAAAATTTAAAATTACAAAATGACTCTTGGAGACAGGTTAATAAATTTTCTCTTGAAGTACGAAATGCAGCGAGAGACCTATATTCTTTTAATAATCCCTTTGTAGAAAAAATAGCAGAATCCACAAATGAAAGATCCTTTACGGCAACAACTTCCAGAGGTGCAAAAGATCAAACAGTCAAAATTAATGTTGTACAAATTGCAGAATCAGACAAATTTTTAACCAAAGAAATAAATAAAGATTTTGAAATACCAAAAGGAAAATATACATTTAAAATAGGAGAAAAAAGTGTATCGGTAAACTGGAAAGGCGGTAAATATAAAGGTTTTATCGCTCTTGTAAACTCCAAAGCAAAAGAAATTTTAAACATAACCGAATTAAAAATAACACCGGATACAAAATCTCTTTTATTTTCATCAAATATAACCGGTGAAAAAAATCGATTGGAATTTGCTGATGATGCACTTGACCTAGCCCTTGAAATGGGACTTATCAAAAAAAATGACACATCTGCCATAAAAACTTCCGTTCCTTCAATTGAAGCAAAACCTGAATCGTCCCAAAAAATAGATTTTTCCGAAGCTGTAAGAGCCAAAGGGCAATATGTCATGGAGCTTAAAGTTTCAATTAAAGAATCATCAAAAATTCCCGTAGAAAAAGAAGATACGAGCGAAAAACTTTATGAACGAATAGGCTCAATTTCATACAGAGGTATTGTGGTACAAAATGAACCTTCAAATGACGGTCTTGAAAAAACACAGATGGGTGCTAAAGATAATGCCGTTCCAAAGGTTGATATGAATATTTTAGCCTTAGAGTCAACAAGAGGAGTTCTCATTCCCCTGCCCCCCCTTTCGGAAAATGCCGAAACCCAGACAATTACGATTCCGTTGGCTGAATATGGAGACGTAAAGGCTCTTGCAATAAACAATAATAACACCGAAAAGGCCGTTTTAATTGAAAATATTAAAATATTTGATCCCAAGGCGGCCGGAGACTATGTGCCTGTAAACCCTGTTTCAACGGCACAAGATGCTATAATCAATTTTGAGGGTATTCAAATTAAAAGAGATAAAAACGATATTGACGATTTAATCCCTAGTGTTACCCTTCACGCTCATGAGCCTTCTGAAAAGCAGGAAAAACTTACTATAAAACCGGATGTAGAAGCCGTCAAAAATGCCATTATTGAACTTGTAGCTAAATACAATCGGCTTTTTGCTCAAGTAAACATACTGACACAAAACAAGCCGGAAATAATCGAAGAGCTTACTTATCTTTCGGAAGCTGAAATTGAAGATGCCGAAAAAAAATTAGGTTTAATGTATAGCGACTCTACTCTAATTACATTAAAATCCAATTTAAGGCAAACAATAAATACTCCGTATAAGCCTGCAGATGACTCCAAGATATTTATGTTGGCTCAACTGGGAATTTCAACAAAATCAGACAGCTCAGGCGGCATAGATATGTCGCGCCTTCGCGGATATCTGGAAATTGATGAAAAGAAACTTGATGAAGCCTTAAACAACAATATGGAAGAAGTAAAACTATTTTTCGGCTTTGATTCTGACGGAGATATTTTGATAGACTCAGGACTTGCCCATGCAATGTATGAATACATAAACCCGTACACACAAAGAGGAGGTATTTTAGGAATAAAAACCGATTCTTTAAAAGTAAAGATGGACTCTTCTCAAAAAAGAATAGAAAACTATGATAAAAAACTTGCCGAAAAAGAAGCTGCTCTTAAAAAGAAATACGGAATAATGGACGGAACATTAAAAAGTTTACAAAAACAATCACAGACGATGAAGAATTTTACGGATTCTCTTAAAAAAAGTAATAAGGATGAATAGATGAATATCAAATTAAACGGACAAGAAATTGAATTAAAGTTGGAAAACGAAATCACAATAGGCGATGTTCTAGGGAATATAGAACAAGAATGCCGAAATCAAAAAAACACCATCACTCAAGTTCGCGTAAACGGAAAAGAATTGACTTTAAGCGAACTTGATGAGCTTTTTGAAGCTCCTCATAAAATGGACATAAACATTGAGCTGTATACAACAAGCGGAGATGACATACGAAACCTTTTAAAAGGTCTTGGCGATGAATTTATAAAAAATTCGGAAGAAATTGAAAAAATTCCTATAAAGGTTCAAACAGGAAGTGATGTTGAAGTTATAAAAACAATAGAAACATTCTCTATTAATCTGGCAAAACTCTATGAAACGGCAAAATTATTTGATATTGCTGATATACCTGAAGATTTAAAGTTGGGAGAAATGACGATTAGAGAATACCAAAGCGAAATATCGTCCAATTTAGATTCTATTATTCATGCGATTGAAGATACCGATACCGTAGAAATTTCAGATATTGCAGAATATGAATTAGCACCGATTGTAAAAAAATTGGGAAATGGTTTATTATCAATAAAATCATAGGCGGAGAATAAAAAATGATTGTTTCTGAAATAAAAAATATTGAAAAAGAAGATACCCACATATATTATCGGCAAAGATATGTTGGAACGGCCGTGTATACAATATTGGGTAAAGAGCAAAACGGAAAGGTAGAATTTTTTGTAGAACATAAGCCTACCGGCGAAACCGAAATACAGGTACAGATGATAGACAAGATAGACTATCCAGTTTTACAGATAATGATGGATTTAAAAGCCTGCGTCCGCCGTTTAATCGAAACAAGGAAATTACCGTAATGGAATTTACAGTAAAAACCGAAGAAGATACTATTAATTTAGGAAAAAAAATAGGAGAAAAGTTAAAAAAAGGAGATGTAGTGGCCCTTGACGGTTCTTTAGCAGCAGGAAAAACCTATCTGACAAAGGGTATAGCTAAAGGCTTGGGTATTCAAGAAGATATTACAAGCCCTACTTTTACCCTAATATCGGAATATTCAGGCCGTTTCCATCTATACCATATGGATGTATATAGGCTTGAAGGTGTAGAAGATTTTTTAGACCTTGGTACTGAAGAAATGTTATATGGAGATGGAGTTTGCGTGATTGAATGGAGTAAAAAGGTAAAACAAGTATTACCTAAAAACACTATTTATATCGACATAATGGTAAATGATGATAATTCCAGAAAAATTATCATCAACAGCAAAGACTTTTGTGAGGATTTATGAACATAATTTGTATCGATACAAGTTTTTCCTCTGTTGCAATAACGGCTCAAGGAGATGAAGGCACGGTTACTTCTGTTTTTACTCCGGCTAAAGCCCGACATTCTGCCATCTTGATTCCTGCAATAGAAGCCGCCGTAAAACAGGCAGGCTTTTCTGTGGACAAAACCGATGTTTTAGTATGCCCTCAGGGACCTGGAGGTTTTACCGGTTTAAGACTTGCTTACTCAACAGCGAAGGCCATACAGCTGCAAACTAATGCTCGTTTTTTTTGTGTTTCTATTTTGGAGGCTCTTTGTTATAGATATGGCGGTAAAAATCAATTTTTATCGGTTATTGACGCAAAAAGAGACTGTTTTTATGTACAAGCATTTGAAAATAAAAAGCCGATATCGGAGGCTCTTGATATAAGTGCAGAGGATGCGCTTAAACTGATTGATAAAAACAAAAAAACTATTATTTGCGGTTTCGGTACTGAAAAATTCAGTGAAGAAGCCGGAGCTTTTATTGAGTCAAACAATATCACTTTGATAGAAGCAGACAAAGAAGTTTTTTCAAAAATTTTGCTTGATTGTTTTTTAGCAAACAAAAATTGTAAAAAAGTTGAAGACCATGATGGCCCGGTGTATATTAGAAAGATCGTCAAGAGTTGATTTTTCAAGAGTGCTGCCGAATATATTAAAAAACGTCTGAAACCAACCTCAAAGAAAAAATAGTCCTTACTCTTGATGATGTTGATATGCTCGATGAAGTTGAAGAAGAACTGGAGGAGCTGGGAGATGATATTTATCATAATGAGTCCGGCAGTATATCGCATCCGATAAATTTTAATAATCAAGAAATCAAAACAGAATCCTTAAAAACTGCAGTCGATTTACTTGGTATACCTACAGTTTGCTCTATGCTTTTGGATAAAAATTTCTTTATACTATACATAAGCGATGCGGTAAAACACCTTTTTGAAGGCTATCACAATATAGAACAAAAACCGTTTTTTAATATATTCGGCAGCACTCTTGAAAAATCAACTCTTGACGATCTTTTAGCAAAATTAAGAAATCCTAACCGCGGCTATTCGTGGTCAGGGGTTTTAAAACATAAAACACGATACCGCAAAACTATGTATACAAAGACAAACATATTCCCTTTATTTGATAATAATGCTCTCAACGGATACTGGGTTATGTTTGAGGATATAAGCAATTCATATTTAAGTCAGTATAAAGATATGATGGAAAGCCTTTTAAGTGCCTCAAAATTAAAGGATAACGATACGGGCTTTCATAATGAAAGGCTTAACCATTACTCAAAAGTTATAGCTGAAGCCCTGTTTAAGGAAAATTTATTTCCTCAAATAGATGCGGATTTTATAGATAATATTTCTTCTTTAGCAGCCATACACGATATAGGAAAAATAGGAACACCTGATTATATCTTACAAAAAAAAGGTGCTCTCAATGATCTGGAATGGAAAGTTATGAGAGACCATACCATTAACGGGACATTAATTCTTGCAAACTACCCTATTCCGATGGCAAAAGAAATCACCCTTAGCCATCATGAGCGCTGGGACGGCAGTGGATATCCTTATAAACTTACAGGCGAAATGATCCCCCTATCGGCACGTATAGTAGCCATAGCCGATGTTTATGATGCTCTTAGAATGAAAAGATCATATAAAGATGAAATGCCGCATAACCTTAGTGTTGAACATATTATCAATGGAGCCGATAAACACTTTGACCCTACCCTAATTGAAGTATTCAAAGGTATCCATAAAGAATTTAGTTATATATGGGAACAAAATAAGGACCAAAATCAGGCCGGATAAATTTTAAAATAATGTATCAATTTCTTGAAATAATTCCTGCAAAAATAAATTTAAGTAAAGAAAGCCCTTTTCCGTTAAATAAAATCTTTTTTCCGTTAAAACAGCATCTTTTC
>CAJPPE010000084.1 GCA_905372345.1 uncultured Treponema sp.
CAGATATTTTCAATATTGAAAGTTCGGTTGAAAGAGTAAAAAATTATTCGGTTAAAATGGGCGGAAACCTCAAATACAATTATGCGGCCAAGCCTGTAAACGATGAAATTCTTAAAGCTTTGCAGTCCCTCGCCGATGAGCAAAGGCTGATCGAAAAATATGAGCTCTTACTCAACGGAGATTTTATAAATACCGGCGAAAACCGTATGGTCCTCCATCAGCTCACCCGCGGCCAATTAAAAAATGCTGTAGTTTATAAGGGTGTAAACATGAGGAACTTTTACCTCAAGGAGCTAAAAAAAATAAAAGAATTTTCCGAGGCTGTTCATTCCGGCAAGATTAAAACCTCTCAAGGAAAAGTCTTTACCGATGTGGTTCAAATCGGAATAGGCGGCTCGGACCTAGGCCCCAGAGCCATGTACATAGCCTTAAAAAATCGGGCAAAGAAAAAGATGAGAGCTCATTTTATTTCCAATGTAGACCCCGACGATGCGGCCGAAGTTTTAAACTCCATAAATCTTGCAAGCACCCTTTTTATCCTCGTTTCAAAAAGCGGCACAACTCAAGAAACTCTGGCAAACGAAAGATTTGTAAAATCCGTTCTCGAAAAAAACGGCCTTGACTGCAAAAAACAAATGCTTGCCGTTACAAGCGAAACAAGCCCCCTAGCAAATAACCCCGACTATCTTACTTCCTTTTATATGGACGATTTTATAGGCGGAAGATATTCTTCAACTTCGGTTTGCGGAGCGGCAGTACTCGCCCTCGCCTTCGGCATGGAAACGGTAGAGGCATTTTTAAAAGGAGCTGCGGAAGGAGATAAGCTTTCACTAAACAAAAACATAAAAGAAAATGCAAGCCTCTTGGATGCCCTCCTCGGTGTTTATGAAAGAAACATTTTAGGCTGCTCGGCAACGGCCATTCTTCCATACAGTCAGGCCCTTTCCCGCTTCCCTGCCCACCTCCAGCAGCTGGACATGGAATCGAACGGAAAAACGGTAAACCGTTTCGGCGAAAAAGTTTCCTATAAAACGGGTCCCGTAATTTTCGGAGAGCCGGGCACAAACGGACAACACTCTTTTTATCAGCTCCTTCATCAGGGAAGCGATATAATCCCCTTGCAGTTCATAGGCTTTAAAAAAAGCCAAATTGGTCTTGATATCGAAAGCGAGGGCTCAACCAATATGCAAAAACTGAATGCAAATTTGGCAGCCCAAATTATGGCCTTTGCAGCAGGAAAAACCGATGAAAACAAAAACAAGGACTTTGCAGGCAACCGTCCCGCAAGTTTAATCTATGGGGAAGAACTAAACCCCGAAAACCTAGGTGCTCTCCTTGCTCATTACGAAAACAAGGTGATGTTCCAAGGTTTTATCTGGAACTTAAACAGCTTTGACCAAGAGGGTGTTCAGCTCGGAAAAACCCTTGCAAAGAAGGTGCTTTCAAACGATATGCCCCTTGCCCTCAAAGCCTTTTCGGAATTCCTTTTATGAAAATTATAAATGCTGAATTTATAAAGGGAGCCGTTAAGGCGGAACAGTTTCCTGAAATAGGCGTTTCGGAATTTGCTTTTTTCGGACGCTCCAATGCAGGAAAGTCGAGCCTTATAAACATGCTTGTCAACAGAAAAAATTTGGTCAAGACAGGCTCCCGCCCCGGAATGACGCGGGAAGTAAATTTCTTCTTGGTAAACCGTCCGGCCTCTTTAAATTTTAACCCCAAGACAAAAAAGTTTTCAGGGCCGGCTCCAAAAGATATGTTTGTGCTCACAGACCTTCCAGGCTACGGCTATGCAAAACTTTCAGGCGGCATGACCTTGCAAATCGACAAGATGCTCTATGAATATTGTACAAACCGCCCCCTCTTAAAGACCATCTTTTTTTTAATGGACATGAGGCGGGCTCCAACCGAAACCGAAAAAGAAAGTATCGGCTTTTTTCACGGCTTAAATATTGAGGTTGTAATAGTCGGAACCAAGGCCGATAAGATAGGCAAAAATGATCAGATAAAGGCAAAAAATGATTGGGCAGACTTCTTTAACTTTGACGAAGAGCTCATTATAATAAGCTCTGCTGCAAAAAAAACGGGACGGGATAATATTTTATCGTTAATAACAAAAAGGATTTAACTTATGAAAATTACACATTACAGAGAAAAAGATTTTAAAACTTCAAACTGGAGCGGAGGCACTACAACGGAGCTTTTTATATATCCGCGTGAAGCCGATTACAAAAAAAGGGATTTTTTATTCCGATTAAGCTCAGCTACCGTCGATTTGGATAGATCCGACTTTACCCCTCTTCCGGGATTTTTCCGTTTTATTTCTCCCTTAAATGGGGACTTAAAAATAAGCCATGACGAAAAAAACTTTACCAAACTTAAGCCCTACGAAGTCTATGCCTTTGACGGCGGAGCAAAAACGGTCAGCATGGGAAGGGTAAGGGATTTTAACCTCATGGTAAAAGACGGTGTAGAAACGGAAGTAAAAAACTTTGCCCTAAACAAAAATTCGGTTTTAAAGTTTTCGGTATTGAATGGAGAAATCGGCTGGATTTTTTTGTACAATACCAAAGCCTTGCTTAGAGCCGAAACAGTCAACGAAAAAAAAGATTTTAATCTTGACAAATTGGACTTGATTATTTTTGAGGCAGACGATGATACAAACGGTGATACAAAAGAAGAAGTTTTAATTTCGGCCGATGGAGCCTTGAGCCTTTTTTACGGAAAGGTACCGATAGCTTTCTAACCGGTAATCAAGGCTAAAAATCACAAACTTGGAATTATAATGAAAAAAAAGCTTTACGAAATTCTATATGAAGATAAGGATATTCTCATTGTAAATAAAAGTGCAGGCCTCCTTGTAGGAGCCGACCGCTGGGACAGCGAAACTCCCCGCCTTGATAAGATACTTGAAGAACTTTACAAGGATAAGGACGAGATAAAAGTTTATCCTGTCCACAGGCTCGATAAGGAAACTTCAGGCCTCATAATCTATGCCCTAAATGCGGAAGCCCATAAAATTTTAAACGATGATTTTCAAAACCGCAAAATCGAAAAAATCTATCATGCGGTATCGGCCGGTATTCCTCAAGAAGAAAATTTTAAGGCTGAGGCAAAACTTAGAATAGACGGAGATAAGATGCACCGCACCGTCATAAACGAAAAAAAAGGAAAAGAGTCTTTAACCGAATTCCGTCTTCTTAAAAAATTCAGCCGCTTTTCCCTTTTGGAGGCCCGTCCCATAACGGGAAGAACCCATCAGATAAGGGCTCACCTAAAACACCTTGGGCTTCCCATTCTCTGCGATAATCTTTACGGAAACGGAGAGCCAGTCTACATATCGGCCTTAAAAAAGAATTGGAGAGGAGACAAATATGAGGAACGCCCAATAATCTCGCGTCTTGCCCTCCACGCTCATTCCTTAAAATTCTTTCATCCTATAAGCAAGGAAAAAATCGAAATAAGTGCGGATTACCCTAAGGATATGGCGGGCCTTATAAACCAGCTTTCTAAAATTTAGTTTGCTCGAGGAGTTCAAAGGCGGCCGCTCTGGCTTCCTGCAAAATTTTAAAATCGCGGGCAGGATCGGCAATTGTAAAGCCTAGGTGATAACCGGACTGCTCAACCCCTCCTATATCTCCCGGACCGCGGAGCCTTAAATCTTCTTCGGCAATTATAAAACCGTCATTTGTTTCCTTCATTACGGTTAACCGAGCCCTTCCGTCCTCGGTAATTTTTTTTCCGTAAATTAAAAAACAATAGGATTGCAGGTCTCCACGCCCGACCCTTCCGCGAAGCTGATGAAGAGCGGAAAGACCGAACCTGTCGGCATGTTCTATTACCATACAGGTCGCATTGGGAACATCCACACCGACTTCCACCACAGAGGTTGCAACCAAAATATTAAGTTTTCCCGACCTAAATTCTTCCATTATTCTTTTTTGTTCTTCTTCCGCAACCTTGGAGTGAATCAGGGCCAAACTATGATTGGGAAAGCCCGTCTTTAATTCTTCAAACATCCTTTCGGCTGATTTTAAGGAAAGATCTTCATTTTCTTCTATTAAGGGGTATACAAAATAAGCCTGTCTGCCCTGTAGAATCTCTTGTCCGATAAAGTTATAAACCCTTTCAGCCTTATCCTCCCCCGCAACATAGGTGATAATCGGCTTTCTTCCAGGCGGCATGGTTTTAATGGTCGAAATATCTAAATCTCCGAAGATAGAAAGAGCTAGGGTGCGGGGAATGGGGGTCGCACTCATCATAAGAAGATGGGGGCTCCTCTTTTCTTCATTGCTCTCAGCTCCTTTTTGGATTATGGCCGAGCGCTGGAGAACACCGAAACGGTGCTGCTCATCGATTACGGCAAGTCTCAAATTTTTATACTGCACCCCTTGAGAAAAAAGAGAATGGGTGCCGATTATCAAATCGATATTTCCCTTTTGCAATTCCTGTAAAAGCCTGCTCCTTCCTTTGGCCTTGGTATTTCCGGTTAAAAAGGCAAGGCGGATACCAAGGGGCTCCAAGAGACGGGCAGCATTTTCGGCATGTTGGCGGGCTAAAAGCTCTGTAGGAGCTAAAAATGCCGTTTGCCCCCCCTGTTCTATTACCTTTAAGCAGGCTAAAAAGGCAACAAGGGTCTTTCCCGAACCGACATCTCCCTGCATAAGGCGGGCCATGGGATTAGGGCCGTCCAAGTCTTCGTTTATTTCGGCACAGACAGAAAGCTGGTCTTGAGTAAGCTTAAAGTTGAGCCTTTCCAAAAGAGAACTTTGAAGAGGCCTTAAAACAGGTTCTTTTTTGACGGTTTTGCCTATATTTCTTTCATCTTCAAGATTGGGAAGCCTTCCCCGCCTTTCAATAGAACGCATTCCTATGGCATATTGAAACAAAAAGAACTCTTCAAAGATGAGGGCATAGCGGCCTTTTTCTACCTCTGCCATAGATTTTGGAGTATGGAGCATAAAAAGCACTTCCTGCTTAGGCGGAAGGCTGTATTTTTGTAAAATAGACTCGGGAAGCTCGGAATCTATGCCGTGGGCATACATTTTTAGGGCGGAAGCAATTATTTTCCGCAGTTTTGCCTGTCCAAGCCCTGAAGTCAGGGGATAAACGGGCAGTATCTTAGCCTGCATGTTTTCGGCTCTTTCAAGATCGAATGCAGAAGACTGAATTTCGCCGTATTTTCGATAAAAAGAGCCATATACAAAGGCACGAGTTCCGACGGGGAAGCTTTTTTCTAAAAATGGACGGTTAAAACATATAAGGGAGGCCGTCATTCCGTTTTTGTCTGCAACTATCAGCTTTAAGGTTCTCATTTTTCCGAAGCCGAACCATTCATGGCCTGCAACTGTAATTTCTACGTGTATTTTTTGCACCCTGTTCCAATCCAAAAAAACGTTTATTTTTGAGCGGTCTTCCCAATCCCGCGGGAAAAGCCTTAAAAGGTCTCCGGCATTTTCTACACCAAGCCTTTTTAGCTGTGAGACTGCGGCAGCACCTACTCCGGCAATATTTGTAAGAGGACCCTGTATTTCGGAAATCAGCATAAGCCATTTTACCATAAGTTTTAAAACATTAAAAGGGCTAGACTTTTTTGATAAAAGATGATAAAATCATTAGGATACGGTATTTATATTTTGCTAAATCACGTATCAGGTTTAGTCTATGGAAATTATCAATAGCCGCTATAAGATTATTAACAAAATAAACAACTCAATCCCTTATGTAAAGGAATTTCTAGCTGCAGACTTATGGTCGGAAAGTACAAAGGTTAATTTAAAAATTATATCATCCTTAGATATAAAAAAAGAAGAATTGGACTTTTTTAAAGATAATTTCATTACCATCAGCAACATATATAATTATTTTTATCTTAAAAATTACGGATTTTCCAGCTTACATATAGCCTATCCTTCTTTGATCCGTTCGAGTCCCGATGAAATGTTATACATTTTTACCACTGAACATCTTGAAAATGCAATACCGGTTTTGAAATTTGTAGAAAAATGTTCGATGGAAGATATTCTCAAAATAGCCGTATCGGTCTGCCAATGTCTTGTTCATGCAAGTAATATGGGATTTGAATACGATATATTTACTCATAATGATGTAATGATAGTCGAAGAAAAAAACGGTTTTAGAGTCAGAATCAAGGATATCGTCTCCGCAAAACTGGAAAATAGTCAATCTATATGGTTCAAAAAAGCGGAAGATTATATGGGAAATACTGAAAATATAAATGCGGTTATTTCCTTTATCGTTACGCTCCTTGCAAAAGAAGAAATTAAAACAAACATTTCAACGGCTCTTTCCAAATTAAAAACGGTTTATAAAAACTTAAATAAAAAAGATGAAGATATTTTTAATGCATTATATGAAATAGCAAAAAAATATACTCAGCATAAAGATAAAAACAATAAATTACATAAAATCATTCAAGAAATAAATAGTAAACTTAATATAAACTACCCTGCAGATGTTATTCCTCCTCTTAACAGTATAACCTTCCGTCCTAGATTGGTAGGAAAGCAAAAAGAAATAGATATGGTATTGCAGGCAAGAAATGAGATATATGCAAAACAAGCTAAAAAAACGGTATTTCTCGTTAAGGGAAATCAAGGAACAGGTAAAACAAGGTTCTTAAAAGAATCGGAATACCGCTTAAGTTTGGAAGGAACAAACATATACGTTAACTATAATATCAGAACTTCAACAGCAGAAGAATTCTGGGACGATTTTTTAGGAAAAATATTTTTAAATTCTTATTCGCATCAAAATAT
>CAJPPE010000085.1 GCA_905372345.1 uncultured Treponema sp.
ATTTTTTACATTGGTTATATTTACCATTATGATGGCTTTTACCTGTAAACAAAATGTAGGCTTGGGCGGCACTGTAGATATTGAACGCCCTGAGGGATCAATTACTTATCCTGATGCCGGAGAAACTCCTATCAGAGGTAGTTTTGTGATGAGGGGAACAGCTTATGATGATGACGGAATAAAATCAATAACTATCTCATTCAAAAATATTGAAACTAAAGAAACTGTTTATTCTCAGAGTGTTGGAGGCTTTACTGAAGGAGATGGAAGTGTTTCATGGTCAATCACTATTGATAACGAATCTAAAGGTTTTGAAGCTGCTCCTCACGAGTTGGTAAAAAAATACCCCATCCCGGATGGTGAGTATACCGCAATTCTCACTGTTACCGATAAAGGCGGCAAAACTTATGAGACAACTAAAAATTATAAAATAGACAATACTCCTCCCGTGTTTATAGTAAACCGTCCTTCTACAAAAAGTGCTCATGGCGAGAACCCCTCAAGCGGTGACAGTTACGGAGCAATTTTTACTGTTGTAGGACAAGTTGGAGAGAAAAACACAGTTGAAAAGTTAGTGGTTCAAGTACCCGGTACCGATATTG
Source organism: uncultured Treponema sp. (assembly GCA_905372345.1). Lineage (GTDB taxonomy): Bacteria > Spirochaetota > Spirochaetia > Treponematales > Treponemataceae > Treponema_B. The sequence goes on from CAJPPE010000085.1 coordinate 603, forward strand.
ATATACCTAAGTGGTTTGTAGGCAAAAATATAAATGTTCAAGTAGCTGTTGAAACGAATGTACCGCCCACGGCTCCTGATGATCCTCTGTATAAAGAACAAGCTAAGGATATAAATAAAGCAATTAAAGCACAGTTATTTTTGTTTGACAATGCACGCCTTAAGAACGATGTATCTTCATCTAATGAAGGCAACAAAGCTGATTGGTATTATTTAAGCGATGATATCTATGTCGATGTTCTTTCCAAGGGTTATACACCTGAAGTTATAAGTGATTATTTTGCCGGTAAAAAAGGTTTAGGTGGAACCGAGCATGATAACAAAATAAAAGCATTGAGGGATGTTACTGTTGATGAGTATAATTCAGCTGTTAGCAATGATGCGAATGCTACAGAGGCTTCAAGAGTTTTAAAAGCTATAAAATCCAAGATGTTAAAAATGAGCGAAAAACGCAGTACTTTTAAGCTTGATCCAAGTAAATCTCCCGGATTTAAGGTTTTGAATGGAACAAATATACCTAAAAAAGAGCTTACTGTTGGGAAGCTTGCTTCTGCTTCTTCCATCATCTTTAAAAACGGTCAAGAAACTTCCTTTATCGTAGAACTTTTGAGAAATAAAGACCGTGCTCCGCTGGTGAACGGTACGGATCTTAATGCATATAAGGGTAGCGATATAGAAATTGCTTTGTACAAGAGTAAAGAAACATCAGGAAGCCAAGCAGAAGTTGACAGCTTCAAGAATGGAACTAATCTTGAAAAAACTAATACTCTTTTAAAATTTGCTGACCTTACAGAAGGAGATTTAAATGATTTGATAAAAGTTGAAGGAGAGTCAATTCGTGTAAAATGTAAGCTTCCGAATCCCTTTGTTGAAGGAAAATATCTTCTTAAGGTTGAAGGTAAGGACTCTACAGGTGCAGACTCCAATGCTTTTGAAGCTTATGACGATTCCAATTCAGTAAATAATGGTTTATATATTATCCATTTTATTGCTACGGGAAATGGTCCTAGAATACGCGTTACAAATCCTCCCGAAGGATTTTACAATAAAAACTTTGAAGTCTTTATTAATGTCCCCGGTTTGGAGTATGTCTCCGGTTCGCCGGAACACTCAGGTAAGGTTTATTACAATGTAGTTCCTGACAATACTACCAGTGATAGCCATACATTTTCTGAAAACGCTTCACAAGTTTTTACAAAGGTTAATACTGATCCAAATGACACCAAATATAAGGCAACAATTGATATAAGTGGGTGTGCTGATGATGATACTAAGCCTGAAAAAGGTTCATATAGAATTTTACTTTTAGCTAAAAACCCTTCAGGCAGTAGTGATACTGATAGGATCTATTTTTCTGTCGATAAAAAAGCTCCCATAGTGAAGATAACCCATCCTTTACCTAATGATCCTCAAGGTGGAGCTATAACGATTTCAGGAACTATTAGTGATCTTAAAGCAGGGGTAAAAGCGTCTTCCACTAAATACATTTTAGGTAAAAAGAGTCCCGCTCCAACTGTAGATTCTACAGGTTGGCAGTCAATGACTACCTCAAGTAAGGGATCGTGGTCTGCTGATGTAAACTTGAGTTCTCTTACTACATCAGATTATGATGAAGCCCATGGGCCATATAAAAAAATACCTATGTATATTTTGGTTGAAGATGAGATTGGCAATAAGACTGTGCATACTAAGGAAATTCTTTATAATCCTGATGGAACAAAGCCTATTGTAAAAATACTTTCACCTCAAAATAATTCTGTTTTGGGCGGTACTATTCAAATATTCGGTACTACAAGAGTTATAGTCGGAACTCCATCTGATCTGGGTGAAGCATATATTATGTTCTCTAAGAGCGGAAATTTTTCAGGCGGTGATGACGGAAAATTCGGAGGAGTTGATTGGCAGAATGGCGGTCAAGGAAGGCCTATCCCAGGTACAAATACCGCAGGTTCATCTCAGTGGTCGTTGACTATAAATGAGAATAAAGAATTTGATCCTCTTTCAGGAAATAAATGGAAAATTTATTTTAAGGTAAGGGCGAATAATAAAGGTCAAACTCCTAATGTTATGGGAGAATGGTCTGATCGTATTGAAATAGAAATTGATAAGTCGGCTCCTAGAATAGGAAGCCCTGAACTTCTTAAGATTAAACATCTTTTAGGTGATAGACCTTATGTACCCAATATGTGGATAAAAGAACATGAGCTCTTGACAGGCTCCCTTTATGATGAGTCAGGTATTAAAGAGCTTACAATATCGGGTGACTTAGATAATGGAGTTCCATGTAATCTTTCCCAAGCTATAGCTAAGGGCTGGATTGAAGAAGATACTGTTAATACGCCATCAGGTATATCGGCTTCAGGAAGTGCAAAAAACTATAAATTAAAGCTGCCTCTTAATTTAAATAATCTTACCGACTCAGCAAAGAGGGATAATGCTTTTTCTATAAGAATAGACATAAAAGAGGATACTGACCAAGGTACTCCTACCTCAAAAGAATTTAATTTCCGCTTTGACACAAAAAAGCCTATAGGAGATTATGGAACGGATTTATATGTTTCAAATTATAATTTTTCAACTACTTCTGTAAGCGATTCTCGATTAGCGGCTAAGGTAGGAACTGAATGGACTAATAAGAAAATTATTATCGAGGATAAAATTTTGACGATAACAGGAAATGCTGGAGGAGTTGTAAGTTTTAACCCGTCAATTTCCGCTGCTTCTTATAATTATATTCTGTATGAATCAAAAAATCTTATCTTTGATGAGCGTGGCGGTAATGATATGTTTGTCCGTGGTGTAGCCTTTGATGATGGATCAGGCGTTGAAAAAGTCATTGCTTGGTTAAAGGTGGATAATACCGAAACAGATAAGGTAACCATAACTGAAGTAGATAATACTAATAAGCTTCAAAAACAGTTAGGAAGCCTTTATACATGGAGCGGTAAAATTGATTTGAGCCCCTTAAAAGATGGTAAAGGTAAACTACACTACAAAATAATCGATAAAAGCGGTAATGAATATGAAACAGATGTTGATGTCCGCGTCAAAAATAAATCTATTAAGGTTTCTCAGGTTATCCTTAAAACCGATATAGGCGGTAATCCTTCCGAATTCGGTACCGGTAGCCTTTCAGGTGCTTTAAATCCTGAAAGCAGAGATTTTGAAGGAGAGCTTATAAGCAAAAACTTTGCCTTTAAAAATAAAGCAAACTCAAAAATAAAGGTTAGTTTTACAGGCGGAGAAGGGCAGATAAAGTATATACTTAAATATAACAATGCCCCCTTGGACGGTCATAACTTAAAAAATATTGCAACCGGTGATGAAATTACCTTAAGTGCAGCTGACTTGCAAACAATAGGAAATTCCGATGGAACACCAAAAGAGCTTACGCTTGAACTTTGGGATAAAGCACACGACCTAGAACAAGGGGAAACTACATCTTCTGCAAAGATTAAGATAAAAACTCTTTTTGAGGCACTTGATAATACGCCGCCTGTTGTAGTTATTCTTCCTTTACACTGGAACAATGAAAATGATAACTCGTTGTATGAAAACAATAGAAAAAATGGGCATGTGGAAATTGCAAAGTTTACCGGCTCAACTAATGATTATTCTTCCGTTTCCGGCAGGGTAACAATCCGTGGTTTTGCTTATGACAATGTCCAGCTTAAAGAACTTACAGCAACGCTGCCTAATGCTTCAAACATAACCATTGAGAAAGGTAACAATAACAATATCTGGGCTAAAAAAGAAGATACTTCAAAAAATATTAAGTTTGAAGTTGAAGAGTCTAAATACGATTATCTCGGCTACTATGTAAAGTGGAAGCTGGAATGGGATAGCGAAAAAACGCCTGTAGGCCTTGCAAAGAGTATCAGTGTTTCGGCTAATGACGGAACAAATGCTTCCAGTGCTTTGGCTTCTAATGCGTCTACAGAATCTACTAGTGTAGTCCGCGAAGACAAGGATTCGGCTAAACATGCTGATTTTGCAAATGCAAAGCCAGGTCAGTTTATTCTGTTTACAAATGGTGAAGCTCAGTATTTGACCCGTGTGAAATCAGTTAAGGCAGATAATAAAATTGAGCTTATGAACGATGTAGATGTACAATTTAAAAATGCTACATTGTATAAGTACAAAACTAATAAGCCTAATATTAATGTAAATGTTGTCCCGTATGTTACGAAGATTGAAACCGTCCTTTCTAAGCTTGGTGGTGCCGACCCTGACCTGTATGCACGCACGGCTTTGGGCCGTTATCCGGTTCGGGATGATGAAACAATCAAGATACACGGCTTTAGCCTAACAGGAGCTTCTGTGACAGTGGGCGGTAAACCGACAAACAATCTTGCGGGTGATTCATCGCCGTGGACTTTAAACTTTACTGATAATGCTTCGACGGGCTCTGTTGATGAGAGTAAAGTGAAAAGCGGTGCCCTTGAACTCAAGGTGGGCACTGTTTCAGCTATAAACAATTTGAGTAATAACAATAAGCCCTATAATAAAGCAAAGAAAACTGCAAGCAATGATAAATTGACCGATGACCTGTATCTGGATGTATGGCAGTTTAACAGCCAAGCGGCTCTGCCCGACCGCGGTACTATAACTGAGCCGGTTATGCGTATTAATCCGGAAAGCGGCATGATAGGCTTTGCCTTTGCAAACGGCCCCGATTACTTCAGTATGAGTGACGGAACAGAGGATTCGTATAGAAAATGGCATCAAAACTATGACGACTTTGCCAATGTGGATTTTATATATGACAGTGAGGGTAATTCTCACGCCGTTGTTGTAGGACGGGATATAAATTCCCAAAATGAAGAGGCCGGAAAATTTACCTATCTTTACAGCATGTGGGGTGCCCCGAAAGGTTCCTGGCTTTGGCCCAAAAATAACTATAAAGGAACTCATGCAATAAGGCTGGAAACTATAGGACAAGAAAAAACTATGGATGGTGCAGGCGGTAATATTCTTGATAAAGACCGTATTCAGCATCCTTCCCTTGCGGCGGCAAAGCGCCGCGGTAATGCAACACCGCTTTACCTTGCTTATTATGACGCTATAAATGATCAAATAAGGTTTAAGTACGGAAATAATAATCAAAATCATAAGCTTACAGATGGTGCATTTGGAACGGATAAATATTGGAAGAAAGTTTTTGGTCAATTTAAGGATCAGGACTCAGATTGGTATATTAAACCTTATGCACAAAATGATGTCACTATTGTTGCGGGAAAATATCAAGGCGGTGATACCGGTAATAAGGCGGGAACTTATTTGTCGCTCGGTGTTGTATCGGGAGCTAATGACGCAGAAGATGTTGCGGTGCTGATTTGGTTTGACGAAACGAATCAAAAGCTTAAATATACTTATAAAAAAGATCCGCAAAACGGTAATCACGCTTCGCAAGTCGGAAACGGTAACGGAAACTGGAAAAAGCCTGTGGATGTTTTCGGTAAGATGAATGTGGGGGAATACTGTAAAATTGCCGTGGATAAGGCTGGTGGTATACACATTGCCGCATTTGATACAGAGGCTGCGGATTTAAAGTATGCATATCTTCCTACATATTCTGCGACAAGTTTTAAAACCTGTACAGTTGACGCTTACGGTATAACAGGTACTCATATCACTTTGGATGTGGCCTATACGGAAAACGGTGCTAACGGTAAACCCGTGCCTTATATCGGCTATTATTCGTCTTCTGTCGGTCGCTCCAAGCTTGCATATCTTGCAAATACAGGTGGTGCTGTAGGCGAAGCTGCGGGTACCGATGAAAATGGTTATTTTACCGGTAAGTGGGAGGTTTCGATTGTACCGACTGTCAGCCGTGTCCAGCAGGACAATATCAATGTCGGTGTTTGGAAAACTGCTGACGGTGTTATAAAGAATTCTGTAACTGGTGTGAGTTCTTCCGATAGAGATGCAGGTAAGGTATACGGTAACGGTACCGCCAGTCCCGTGCTTGCTTATGCTGTAAGGAAAGTTATGAACGGTTATATTGAAACTGCACAAAAGAAGTAGATAGTTAGCTATAGCTAAATTAGTTGCCCCTAAAGCCTTATGGCTTTAGGGGTTGTTTTATCCACTTGTTATAATTTGAGTAACATATTGAGTTTATAAGTCTTAGATTTCTTCTTTTCTTTTGCCGTTTACAATTTCGGTTGCAACCT
>CAJPPE010000086.1 GCA_905372345.1 uncultured Treponema sp.
AGCTGCTTTTGAAGCTGCAAAAGCAAAAAACTGGAGATTCTATAAACGGGATACAGTTGGAAATGAGGAAGAGGTTTAAGATGCTTAAAAATGGATTTTTATAAGGGATAGACACTCTGCCTGTATAAATGATAAAATGTCGGCCTTTACGGTTAAATAAATAAAACTTTAAGGAGATTTTATGAAAGAAGATTTTATTTTGAAAGTGATAGAAAAGTTTGAAAAAGGCGATACTGTGGTTTTGCAGATAAAGCAGGACGACTGTGAGCTTATCTTAAAAAAAGAAGGAGCCTTTCCTAAAAAGGAAGCTGTCATTCAGTCAGGTGCGTGCGGAGGAGTGCAGACCGCCTATCCTATGCCCTATGCATCGATACCGGCAGGATTTCAATCCGGCCTTCCGGCGGGCATCCAGACAGCTCCGGCAGGAACAACCGAGCAAGCGGCAGCACCTCAAGCAGCAAGTCCTGCTGCAGAATCTCCTGCTCAAGCCTCACCCGCAGCTTCATCGGCTAACCTACTCGAAGTAAAAAGCCCCATTGTCGGAACCTTTTACAGGGCACCGTCTCCCGATTCTCCGCCCTATGTTGAAAAAGGCAGCTCGGTAAAAAAAGGCCAACCCCTTTGTGTGCTTGAAGCCATGAAGATGATGAATACCCTCGAATGTGAATATGACGGAATTGTCGAGGAAATCTTAGTTTCAAACGGAGACCTTGTAGAATTCGATCAGGCCTTGTTTAAGATAAAGGCTAAGTAAGAAGGTTCTTATGATTAAAAAAATACTTATCGCCAACAGAGGCGAGATAGCCGTGAGGGTTATCCGTTCCTGCCGCGAAATGGGAATAAAAACCGTCGCCGTTTACTCTACGGCGGACAAGGACTGCCTCCATGTGCTTTTAGCTGATGAAGCGGTCTGCATAGGCCCGCCCCCCTCGGCTAAAAGCTATCTTAACAGAGAAGCCCTTATCACGGCAGCCCTTTGCACTTCCTGCGAGGCAGTGCATCCGGGGGTTGGCTTTTTATCGGAAAACGCAGGTTTTGCCCGCGAGGTAGAAAATGCAGGGCTTTTTTGGATAGGGCCAAAACCCGACACAATCGAAATGCTCGGCGATAAGGTCCGTGCCCGCGAAACAGCCGTAAAAAGCGGACTTCCCGTAACCCCCGGCTCGGACGGAGCTATAAAAGAATTGACCGAAGCCAAAAAAACGGCCGAAAAATGCGGTTATCCCGTCATCATTAAAGCTGCCTCAGGCGGCGGCGGAAAAGGAATGCGCATTGTCTATAAAGAATCGGAATTAGCCGAAAACCTAAAAATCGCTTCCGCCGAAGCCGAAGCCAATTTTGCCGACGGCACCGTTTATATCGAAAAATATCTGGTAGATCCGCGCCATGTAGAGCTTCAAATTCTAGGCAATGGAAAAGGTGCCGTTTCCGTTTTGGGTGAAAGAGACTGCTCGGTTCAAAAAAATCATCAAAAGTTGATAGAAGAAAGCCCCTCTCCGGCCGTAAGCGAAGAAATGCGGGAAGCCATGTGTAAGGGAGCCGTCAGCCTTTTTTCTTCCCTTAAATACCGCGGGGCGGGAACAATCGAGTTCCTCGTATCAGGCAATAATTTCTACTTTATGGAAGTAAACGCCCGAATTCAGGTAGAGCATCCCGTTTCGGAGATGATTACCGGCACCGATATAATTGCAGAACAAATCCGTGTTTGTACAGGGGAAAATATGAAGTTTGCCCAAGGGATTTTGCCTACTAAAGGCTGGGCTATCGAGGCCAGAATAAATGCCCGCTCTCCCGGACTTATAAAGAATTTAAGGATTCCCGGAGGAAACGGAGTGCGTTTTGACAGCTTTTTATATCAAGGCTATTCGGTAGTTCCGTTTTATGACTCGATGACGGCTAAACTCATCGTTCACGGGGCAGACAGGGCTAATGCCATTCAAAAGCTGCTTTGCGCCCTCGATGAGCTTAAAATTGAAGGCATTACCTGCAATATTGAAGAACAAAAGATTATACTTAACTCGAAAAAGTTCAAATCGGGAGTTTTCGGTACAGGGCTCTATGAAGAGCTTTTTGGAAATAAGTAAGGAGAGTTGATAAACAGTTCGGCAGGAATTCCGCCTCACTGTTTATCTGACGAGTTTTGTGCTTTGCACAAAACATCGCATTATTGATTGCCGTTTCTCACAGGTGTTGCGAAACGGCGTAAAAAGTCAAATCGAAAATTGATATTTTCTCATTGACTTTTTATAGGAGACTTAAAATGGATTGTCCTAGTTGTAAAGTATCATACGATGAAGAGGTTTTTACAGATAACCTGATGGTTTGTCCTCATTGTAATTGCCATTTACGCATAGAACCGAGGCAAAGGATTACCTATCTGACCGATGAAAATTCGTTTCAAGAGCTGTATCCAAACCTCAAAACATGTAACCCCATCGAAATGGAAGGTTATGAAGAAAAGATTTCGGCGGCCGAAGAAAAAGCGGCCTTAAACGAAGCCGTTATTACAGGCTCTTGTAAGATTAAAGGAAGAGATGCCCTTTTAGCCCTCATGTCCTTTCACTTTATGGGAGGTTCTATGGGCTCCGTTGTAGGCGAAAAGATTTCGCGCCTTATGCTAAAGGGAGCAGCCGAAAGGATACCTGTAATTATCTATGCGACTTCAGGCGGAGCACGAATGCAGGAAGGGCTTTTTTCTTTAATGCAGATGGCCAAAACTTCAAGTGCGGCCGCCGAGTTGGATGAAAAAGGAGTTCCTCTTTTTATAATGCTATGCGATCCGACCACCGGAGGTGTTACGGCAAGTTTTGCAATGCTCGGCGATATAACGGCAGCGGAACCGGGAGCCCTTATCGGTTTTGCAGGCCCCAGAGTTATCGAAGGCACTATCCGCCAGCAGCTGCCCGAAGGCTTTCAGAGGGCGGAATTTCAGTTGGAAAAGGGCTTTGTGGACTGTATAGTGCCGCGCCAAGAGCAAAGGCAGTTTTTTGCCCGCATGATTGACGCTCACAGCCTCGGCCTTAAAGAAGCCCCTAAAAAGAAAAAGACAGTAGGAGAGAACTAATGAGCGGCGTAGATCAAACAAACTTGTTAAATAATTTAAAGGATATAGCCCAAAAGGCGGGGCTTGATATAAGCGAAGAGCTTGCAAAAATAAATGCAAAACTTGAAAGCTCAACAGCCCTTTCCAAAACATGGGAAAGGGTAGAACTCGCCCGTCACAGCGACAGGCCCAGAACCTTGGACTACATCAATTTGATTTTCGATAATTTTACCGAGCTTCACGGCGACCGCTTCTTCGGCGATGACCCTGCCATGATAGGCGGAATAGGCTTTATCGACGGAACTCCGGTTACGGTAATCGGCACCCAAAAGGGAAGAAACTTGCGCGAAACCATCGACAGGAACGGAGGTATGGCAAACCCTGAAGGCTACCGCAAAGCCATGCGCCTTGCAAAACAGGCCGAAAAATTTAAAAGACCGATTATTACCTTTATCGACACTCAAGGAGCCTACCCCGGCCTTGGTGCCGAAGAAAGAGGAATCGGAGAAGCCATCGCCTTTAACTTGCGGGAATTCAGCCGCCTAAAAACTCCCGTCATCTGCATAATCATCGGCGAAGGAGGTTCAGGCGGAGCCCTCGGCATAGGAGTCGGAGACAAAATTTACATGCTTGAAAATGCCATCTTCTCGGTTATATCCCCGGAAGGATGCGCTTCAATCCTATTGAGGGATTCAAGCAGGGCAAAGGATGCAGCCGCAATGCTTAAAATTACCAGCCAAGAAGTTCTTGACCTAAAGGTAATTAACGGCATTATCCCCGAGCCCGAAAAAGGAGCTCACACCGATCCCCAAAAAACCGCAGATGCTATAAAGGAGCAAATCATAAAAGATTTAGACGACCTTACAAAACGCGACCCTGCCGTTTTAGTAAAATATCGAAGCAAAAAGATAAGAAGCATAGGAAAATATTCGGAATAAACCCTATAGTTCATTTTTTACATTTTATTAAAAAACCCGTATCGGAATCTTAGTTTCCAATACGGGTTTTATTGCAAGTAAGCCTATTTACTTGTTAATATGAATTACTTAGCCGCATTTTCAATCATTTCAATGTTTTCATCATTTGAAATAATCTCAAGAGCCTTCATAATGTCGTTATAAAGAATACGGTCTTCGGTAACCTTGGAGATGTGTTTTCGGATAAGCTTCATCATCTCGCCTGTTCCCTTGCCGTACTTTTTTACTCCCCTTAAATCACAGGCTTGAGCAGCCGTAAGCCACTCAATAGCAAGAACATGGCGTACGTTTTTAACGATTTCGGTTATTTTTCGGGCAGCGGTTGTTCCCATACTTACGTGGTCTTCTTTGTTTCCTGATGAGGTAATAGAGTCAACGCTGGCAGGATGAGCCAATACCTTGTTTTCCGAAACAAGGGAGGCCGCCGTATATTGAGGAATCATAAAGCCTGAATTTACTCCGCCGTTCTCTATTAAGAAGGCGGGAAGGCCTCCGTTTAACTGCGGGTTTACAAGACGTTCGATTCGGCGCTCGCTTATGTTTGCAAGCTCGCTGACGGCAATTCCCAAGAAGTCCATAGTAATAGCAATGGGCTGACCGTGGAAGTTTCCGCCTGAAATAACATCTTTATTGTCCGGAAAGACGAGCGGATTATCGGTTACGGCATTGATTTCTACCTCTAAAACCTTGCGCACATAGGCAATAGCATCGGCACTTGCTCCATGAACCTGAGGAACACAGCGAAGGGTATAAGGGTCTTGAACGTCATTTTCTCTTGTATTGATAGAAGAGCTGCCCTTTAACATTTTGAGAATAAAGGCGGCCGTATCAATCTGTCCCTTGTGAGGACGGGATTTATGGATTCTTGGGTCGAGGGCTGCGGTAATTCCCCTAAAGGCTTCAAATACCAAGGAAGCACCCATGTTTGCAGCCTTGAGAAGCTGCTCTGCGTCGTGCAGGGCTAAGGCTCCGATACCGGACATTACTGGAGTACCGTTAATTATACCAAGACCGTCTTTTCCCGAAAGGACGACGGGCTTTAAACCAGCCTTTGCAAGAGCCGCCTTTCCTTCCATCAATTTGCCTTCATAATAGGCCTTTCCTTCTCCTATCATTACGAGGGCAATGTGGGCGAGGTTTGCCAAATCGCCGCTTGCGCCTAAAGAACCTTTTTCGGGCACATAGGGCGTTACTCCCTTGTTTAACATATCGACAAGGATATCCGGAACAGCCGGAGTTACCCCCGAAAAGCCGCTCGCATGAGTGTTAAGCCTTAAAAGCATTATGGCTCTAACTATGTCTTCCGGGAAAGGATTTCCGACACCGCAGGCATGACTTAAAATTAAGTTCCTCTGCAAGGCTCCGTTTTGATCCTTGGTAATGGTTACAGTGGATAATTCTCCAAAGCCGGTCGAAATACCGTAAGTAGGCTTACCGCTTTTTACGATGTCATCAACGATTTTCTTTGAATCCTTGATTCTTTTTTTTGCATCTGCGGACAGCTTTACTTCCGCTCCATGGCGGGCAACTGCTACAACATCTTCAATTGTCAAACTGCTGCCGGTTACTGTTACTGGTTTTACTTTCATTCTTCACTCCTTATATTTTTATTTTTATAACTATCCTATTTTATAAGTTTAAATTCTGCAATTACAGGATGATGATCCGAAACTTCAAAATTTAAATCTGTTGTTTTTACCCAAACAATCTCAACATTTGGAGAACATATAAAGCCGTCAATTATGGTTGTATAGCTTTCACCATTAACGTAGGGCTTTTCCAAAAGGCGAACTGTCGGCACCAAACTATCAAAGCCCCATTTCCAGTCCTTACCGATAAAATCGGCAGGAGAATATTCTATCCATTCAAGAAATTCATCAGGCGTAGTATAAGGCATAAACTGATCTTTTTCTACTCCCGGAAAAAGAGAATTCCAATCGCCTCCGGCAATTACCCAGTGTCCTTCATTATATAATTTTAAAGCAAGGTTTTGTAAAAATTCCATTTCTTGCTTTCTTAATACGCCGGCAGCATCGTAGGCCGAAAGATGTAAATTTATTATATAAAGATTTTTGCCCTGAACATCGGTTTTGATTTCAGAAACTAGAAGGCATCGCTTTAAGTTGACGGTTTTTAATGGCCATGAAAAGGCTCCCGGAAGCTGAAGCCTCTCCGCTTTTTGTATTCCATATTTACTTAAAGTAAAAACACCACTTTTTACTCTTCCCAAGGGGTTTAAAACGGGTGCCGGCACAATGAGGGCATCATAGTTTGCTGCAAAAACGGAATCATAATCGGCAAAAAAATCGGATAGGGCTTTTTTTTGGTTTACATAAAAGCTGCGTTTTGATTTTACATCGATTTCTTGTAAAAGGTTAAAACTGCAATCTTCTTTTTTAAGTAAAGCTTTTACTCTTTCGAGGTTATTTAATACAGCTTCCTTGCTTCGGGCTGTAACATTTTTTCCGCCGTCATAAAAAAAGTCGTTTTGAGCATCAAGACCGCAATAGCCTATGTTCCAGCTTAAAACCTTCAAAGCCTCATCAGTCTTTAAAAGTTGTTCTTTTGCACCCTTATTTATATCGGCTTTTTCGACAGTCTTAGGGCGATATTCCGCTATGGTAACAAAAAGGAAAAAAGCGGCAGTTAAAAAAAGTAAAATCACTATAACTATCAGAGGAATAAAAACAAATAATTTTCGTGATCTCATTTTAAGCTCCATAATATTAAGTTTCTATG
>CAJPPE010000087.1 GCA_905372345.1 uncultured Treponema sp.
GCCTTACCGTTTACAGCCTTTACGGAAAAACAAAGCGGCCCACAAAAGAGATGCTGCAACAAATAGATGTTTTATGCTTCGATATTCAAGATGTAGGAGCAAGGTTTTACACATATATTTACACAATGGCCTATGCAATGGAAGCATGCGCCCGTGATGGAAAAACCTTTGTTGTGTTTGACAGACCCAATCCCATAAACGGCATAAACGTTGAGGGGAATATTCTGGAAGAGAAATATAAATCCTTTACAGGCTATTTTCCGATTGTCCAAAGGCACGGAATGACCGTCGGAGAATTAGCCTTAATGTTTAATAAAGAATTTAAGATAGGCTGTAATTTAAAAATAGTCCCCATGCAGGGCTGGAACCGTGAAGATTATTTTGAAGACCTTAATTTAATGTGGGTTCCGCCCTCGCCAAATATTCCTACAGCCGATACCGCTTTAGTTTACTCCGGCTTTTGTATCTTTGAAGGGGTAAACATTTCGGTAGGAAGAGGAACAACCATGCCCTTTAAATACATAGGAGCCCCCTATATAGATGCCGAGGCTTTAGCAGAAGCTCTAAATGCTCTCAAACTTGAGGGAGTCTTTTTTAGACCCGCCTACTTCACACCGTCCCTTTCGATTTATAAGGATGAGCTATGCGAGGGGGTTCAAATCATCTTAAAGGATAAAAAGAGATTCTCGCCCGTAAAAGCTGCAATTGCGGTGATGTATACAATAAAGGAAATGTATCCCGATAAGTTTAAGATAAATAACTACCCTGCCGAACTCTGCGGCCTCAATTTATTAAGCGGAACAAACAAGCTAAGTTCGATGAGTCTTTCCTTAGATGAATACTTTAAATTCATCGAAAAAGACGAAAAAAAGTTTTTAAAGATGAGAGAAAAGTATTTGATGTATTGAAAAGGCGAAAGCTTAAAAAAACTATTTGACAAATACGTATAAAATGCGTATACTAATATTATGAATGAACGGAAGCAAGCGATAAAAGAGTTGGAAAAAGAATGAAATACGCTTATACTGCAATTTTTACTGAAAAAGACAGTACAATATATGCAAGAGTTCCCGATCTTAAAGGGTGCATAACAACCGGCAAGAATTTACAAGATGCAATAGAACAAATGGAAGATGCTATGGCGGCATGGTTGTGTGTTGCAGAAGACGAGCATTTTAAAATAGCAAAAGCGACTCCACAACATCTGATAGCACATGAAAAAAACGATGTACTCTCAATAATAAGAGCCGATACATCTCGATACCGTGCTATAGTTAAAAATAAAGCTGTCCGCAAAAATGTAACCATACCAGCATGGCTGGTAGAAGCTGCCGAAAAAGCTAATTTGAATTTCTCGCAAGAATTACAAAATGCGATAAAAAATAAATTAGAAATTGCATTGTAATTTTAGTTGAAAAACTGTTATGCAACAATTCATAAATTTACTTTTGAGATATTCACTCTGCGTCTTTTAATCATCTATACAAATTCAAAGGCATCGAAAGGGTAGCCGGCTCTTAAACCGGGGAGGGAGGCTTCGATTTCGGTGTTTGAGGGGACTTTATAAGGCAAATCAAGTTTAAAAATACGGTTTACGGCCTTACCGCAAAGCTCGTCCAGTCTTTTTTCGGAGCAGCCGGCCTTGCGCAGTTCTTTTAAAAGAATCAGAGAACCGGCAAAGCCCGGAATACCGGAAGCACCTTTTTTCTTATCTTCATAAGTGTGGGGAGCGTGGTCGCTTTCAATCCAGTCAATCCCGCCTGAAATGAGAGCATTAAAAACGGCTTCCTGTTCCTCTTTTTCACGCAAGGGAGGGTTCATTTTTACAAAGATACCCGACTTTTTATAAGACTCAATATTTAAGAGGGCGTGATGAGCCGTAGCCCCGCACGAAATACTAATACCGCTTTTTTTTGCCTCGGCAACAAGCCTTATTCCCTCTTTTGTGCTTATGTGACAGACATGAAGATGTCCCTTAAAGCCCTCGCTTTGCATAAGCTCAATCTGATCCTTTATGGACTCCGTTTCGGCAATAGGAGGACGGGCAAGGCTGTGAGTAATAGGATTTTCAATATCGAAGCCGGAATTATTCATAAGGCTTTCTTTTTCGCAATGAATAGCAAGAATGCCTCTGTAATCGAATTTTTTAAGAGCGGCATAAACCTTTCTTTGATCTTCTTTTTCAACTATGCCCATGTTTCCTGTGGAATGACCTGCAAACATCTTAAAGCCTACTATTTTAGGAAAGTACTCTTTATAGAATAAAACCATTTTTTCTATTTGGGAAACATCGGAAGTGAGACCGCCGTAAACACCATAAAAGGCAGAAAGGCCGGACTGCTTTATAGATTTTTCCGCCAGAGCAAAACGCTCTAAAACAGCTTCTGCATTTGTAAGAGGCGGATTTGTATTCGGCATATCAAAAAAGGCCGTAAAACCTGCGGGGCAGGCTAAGGCCAAGGCATGGGCTATAGTTTCCTTATCGGATAAAAGACCGTCTCTAAGATGAACATGGGAATCTATCATAAACCAATCTTATTTAAAACCTATATTTAGAAAAATAAAACGGCTTCACCGTAACCCTCATCTTTTATAATGCTTATTTCAAGTTTATTTTTCCCGTCAAATTCAATACCGTCCAGAATTATTTTTAAAGCATAGGCCTTTATAGGTTCAACTCCTTTATTAATCGTTTCGCTTATGACCCTCATAGTAACAATTTCGTAAAAGTCCCCATTGACGGAAACGGTTATATCATCGGTGCTTAGTTCAGGTGCAATTACTTTTTCCGTGCCTAAAAGGTATTTTAAACTCATGGGCCTAAAATAAAGCATCATGCAATTATCTACATCTAGAGAAGGGAAAAATATCAAACTAAAAATTTCTATTTTACCAAGAATAGGATTTATCTCAAGGTCTTTCCTTAAATCTATATTACAACCCCAAAAGTCAAGAAATTTTTCATTAAAACCTTTTGAAGCGATAAAATAAGGATATTTTTTAGCATCAGCTTCCAAAGAAAAACGGCCCGATTCATCAGCTTCACCGCTGATTATAACTTCAAACCTTTCCGTTAAAAGAGCAACTTTAGCGTGACTGACAGGCTGTTTGTTTTTATCCCGCACAATTCCTTTTATAACATTCATAAAAATAACTCCTGTACTCCAGATTATAGCGTATAGGATAGAATATTGTCAAGCAAAAATTAGAAATTTCAAATTAAAACTATTTACGTTTATATTTTGAAGCGGCACTTCGATTTTCTCTTTTTCTTTGTGTTCCGGTTTTCCGTTTTTGTCCTCTTTTACCCTTGCCGATAGAACCGTAATTAGCCGGAGCCTCACTTTTTACGTCAATATGCATATGAGGTAAGCCCCTTTTCTTTTTACAGAGGCGTAGAGCATCATTTGCGGCATTTTTAGGCATTGTAGCGAGAGAAAACTTATCCATAACCTCTATGTCATCTACAAGCCGTTCGGGGATTGAAAGAAGCCGGCTTAGCATTTCGGCAAGTTTGCGCTTTGTAATTCCGTCTTTTCGGCCGACACCTATATAAAGACGCAAAGAATCGTCATCCGATTTTCGCGCCTTCCCTTCGGAACGCACAGGCTTGATTGTTTTATAATGAGCAGGCGATAAAAACGATCCGTACTGCATTTGAAGAATAAAAGAAAGAACTGTTTGGGCATCTCCATATTCTACAAGTTTATTTGCAAAGGCAGCAAAGCCCTGTTCGGGTTTTTCTTCGCTAATGCGTTTTTCGATTTGGGCAGCAGTTTCTTTTAAGATACGGGTTCGCTTGATTTCGATGACTTGTTCGATTGAAGGAATTTTGCCTTCTTTTAATTCTCCACGGGCATGTTTTCGCAGGTACTCGATTCTTTTTACCTCGTTCGGGCGTACAAAACTTACGGCAACCCCTGCCGCTCCTGCCCGTCCCGTTCTTCCTATACGGTGGGTATAGGTCGGCCCGTCATAAGGAATTGCATAGTTTACAACATGAGAAATACCCTCGATGTCTATACCCCTTGCGGCAACATCGGTTGCAACCAAAATGCGGGTCTTTTTTGATCTAAAGCGTTCCAATATTTTTTCCCTTTGGCTTTGAGGAATATCTCCGTGGAGGGCGGCAGCTTCGTAGTGTCTTTCGTCAAGCTCTTTTGCAACATCATCGGCATCGATTTTTGTTTGGCAAAATACGAGGCCGTAAAAGTTAGGGCTCGTATCTATAAGACGGACAAGGGCTTCGGTTTTGTCCCCTTCCCTTACGACCCAAAAAAATTGTTCCGTTAAAGACGCTCTTTCTTCTTGAGGTTCTTCTTCGACAATTTCATAGTCGCCCATAAAGTCGGAAGCTATGCTCAGTATCTGCTTGGGCATCGTCGCCGAAAACATTAAAACACGGGCTTCAGGATTTGCCTTTGAAAATATGTTTTCTATGTCTTCGATAAAGCCCATGTTAAGCATCTCATCGGCTTCATCCAAAATAAAATATTCTATATCTTCGATTTTTAGGGAGCCCCGATCGAGATGATCCATTATGCGGCCGGGAGTTCCTACAACAATTTCGACGCCGGTTTTTAGGCTTCTGAGTTGAGGGCCTATCGCCGCTCCTCCGTAAACGGTTGCGATACGGGGATATTCTTCGATTCTAAAAGATTCAAGTTCGCCGGCAACTTGAACGGCCAGCTCTCTGGTAGGAACCAAAATAAGGGCTCTCACCTTTCCGGTATTTGAACGCAGCTCCTGCACAAGAGGAAGGCCGAAGGCTGCCGTCTTTCCCGTTCCTGTCCGAGCCTTAGCGATAACATTTGCTTCTCCTGAAAGAAGGCGGGGAATAGCCAAAACCTGAATAGGAGTAGGTTCTTCAAAACCCTTGGCTTCAACTGCTTGCAGGACTATATCGTCAAGTCCCAATTCTTTAAAAGTAATTAACATAATTTCTTAAATATAATAGATAAGCAAAAAAAAATCTATAGCTTAATGATAATTGACACATCTTCCGTTTTAGGCTAAACTTACCGCCAATATGAACTACATCGACTTATTAAAAACTTCGGCAAAAAAAACGAATAACTGTGCGTGTATGGGCTTAGACCCTATTTTTGAAGCTATCCCGAATAAAACCGGAATGGTAAAGGATAATCTTGTAAGCTTTTTTAAAGAGCTTTTCGATAAGATGCAGGAAAAGAATTTGGTTCCCGCAGCTTTTAAACCGAATATAGGTTACTATTCGGCCCTTGATAAGCCCAGGGAAAAGGATTTTTCGGGCTCCGAAAGCCTTGCAGAAATTTTATCTCTAATCGAAAAACACTTCCCCGGTATTCCTGTAATCCTCGATTCAAAGCGGGGAGATATTGCCCGCTCCAGTCTTAACTATGCTATCGAGGCCTTTGACGGCTGGAAGGCGGATGCGGTAACGGTCAGCCCCTACATGGGAAGCGATTCTATTCTTCCATTTATTTCTGAAAAATATTTGGATAAGGGAGCTTATATTTTAAACCGAACCAGCAATCCCGGAGCAAAGGATTTTCAAAATCTTAAAACCGATTATGACGGTAAAAATAATCCGGAGCTTTATATCGAGGTTGCAAAAAAGATTGCTTTTTATGCAAAGGAATTTCCGGGAACGGGAGCCGTTGTCGGTGCTACGGGAATGGAAGAGCTAAAAATAATTTCGGGTATTTACGCCCAAGCAGGAGAGGTTCCCATGCTGATTCCGGGAGTCGGCTCCCAAGGAGGAGATGCAAAAACGGTAATGGAAGTTCTTAAAAATTCCGGCTGCAATTTGGCCCTTATAAGAATAAACAGCTCCAGTGCCTTGACCCATCCTTGGAAAAAAGCACCTGTGCCTGAAAACTATTTGGAGCTTTGTATAAACAATATCGAAAAACTTCTAAACGAGACGGCAATTAACGGCATCAGTTTTTAGAATTCTCAAAAATAGAATTTAAGATGGAATCGATGCGGCGTTTTGTGTATCCGCTTATGACATAAGAATTATTAGAAGCGGAATCAAACAAAATAAAATCGCCGCTTTCCATCGGTGTAAGAAGAATCTCTATTTTTTCTCCCGTCCCTAAAATTAAATTAAGCTCTTGAGTTTCCGAATTGGTAATCGGAAATGCAGGAAAAATATCTATACATGAAAATTGTTTTAAAAATATTTCCAACTCGCCGAATTTTTCTTTATGTTTATCCGAACGGGTGATAAGCTGTTTGTTTTTTTCGATAAGCTGAATTGAGTTATTTTCAAATTTGTATTTATAAATTTGCAGGTCAAGCCAAAAGTTAGATTTTACGGTTAAAAAAGAAGCTAGGACATCGGACATAATAAAAATTTTTGTGCGGGCATCTATCCGGACATAGCGGTTTATCCCCAGCGTATCGTTTTTTCCGAAAACGAAATCGCCCATTATGGTCTTATCGGAACGCAATAGCTGTAGGCGGGCAGCATGATCTTCATCCAAGCCGAAATTAATATATTGTTTTATGTCATCGCTTACAAACCTAAAATTTTGTTTAGCACTTAAAACGAAAAAAAGTCTTTCTATTAAGGCCGGCTGAACCTTATATTCCCCCGATTGAGTACTCAAAACAAACTTATCCTTTTTTTTGATAAGCCTTAGCTCGTTAAAACGCGGAGGAAGGGAATTATCGGGAATAGTAAAAACAATTTCATCTATGTTTTCTATATTTTGTTTTAAAACGAGAGAGGTGTTAAAAACATTTGCTTCATTTTTTGGAATACTTACAAAA